>DATJLY010000502.1:0-21909 GCA_035509095.1 Allostellaceae bacterium
CAAGCGTCATTTTATCGCAAGCGCGTGCCGCCGTCTTCTTTTCTCAACATCACGACGCCGCCGCAGCGAATGCTAGTGATTCGCGACATTGTCGCGGCCAAGTCCGACTCAAACGCGCATTGCGTTCGGCATTCGGGCAGGCACTCAGTGCTTGCTGAGCGCTTCGACCTCGGCCGCGAAGTCGGTGGTGCCGCGGTCGATCCCTTCGCCCAGCGCGAACCGGACGAAGGCGGTGACCTTGATCGGCGCCTTCATCTCCTTGGCGGCGGCGTCAATGACCTTTGCGACGCGAGTCTCGCCATCGACGACGAAGATCTGCTCCATCAGCACGACCTCCTCGTAGAACTTGCGGAGCCGGCCCTCGACCATCTTGTCGACGATGGCATCGCCCTTGCCCGAAGCGCGCGCCTGCTCGCGCAGCACCGAGCGCTCGCGATCGAGCGCCGCCGGATCGACCGAGGCGACGTCGAGATAATGCGGGTTGGCGGCCGCGACATGCATCGCGAGCTGGCGGCCCAGCGCGGCAAGGCGGGCGCCATCGCCCGTGGACTCGATCGCCACCAGAACGCCGATCTTGCCGAGATTGGGCGCCAGCGCGTTGTGCACATAGCCCGCGACCACGCCGGTCTTCACGGTCAGCCGGCGCGCACGGCGCAAGCTCATGTTCTCGCCGATCGTGGCGATGAGATGAGCGAGCTCGTCCGCGGTGCTGCGGCCGGTGCCGGGATAGGGCGCGGCCTTCAGCGCTTCGACATCATCGCCGCGCTCGCGGGCAAGGCCGGCGATGGCGCTCACCAGCGCCTGGAACTTGTCGTTCCGGGCGACAAAGTCGGTCTCGGCATTGACCTCCACGACGGCGCCGGCGCCATCGGCCAGCGACAGGCCGATCAATCCTTCGGCCGCGACCCGGCCGGCCTTCTTCGCCGCCGCGGCGAGCCCTTTGGTGCGCAGCCAATCGACGGCACCTTCGAGGTTCCCTTCGGTCTCGCTCAAGGCGCGCTTGCAATCCATCATGCCGGCGCCGGTCTTCTCGCGCAGCTCCTTGACCAGGCTCGCGGTGATCTCGGGCATACTGAGCTCCTGCTAGGCGGTGGGGCGATCTTCCGCGGCGCCGTCGGTGGCCGCCATCATCGGCTCGGGCGGCAGCTCGGCGCGGGCGCCCATATCGGCACCGGACGCCGCCAGCTCGGCCTGAAGCCCGTCGAGCACGGCGCCCGAGACGAGATCGCAATAGAGGTGGATGGCGCGCATCGCGTCGTCATTGCCGGGGATCGGATAGGTGATCCCGTCCGGCGAGGAATTGCTGTCGAGCACGGCGATCACCGGGATCTTGAGCTTGTTCGCCTCTTGGACCGCGATCGCCTCCTTGTTGGTGTCGATCACGAAGAGGATGTCCGGCAGCCCGCCCATATCCTTGATGCCGCCCAAGGCGCGCTCGAGCTTGTCGCGGTCGCGGGTCAGCTCCAGAAGCTCGCGCTTGGTCAAGCCGGCGGCCGGCTGGTTGACGCGATCGTCCACATCGCGCAGCCGCTTGATCGACTGCGAGATGGTCTTGAAGTTGGTGAGCATGCCGCCGAGCCAGCGGTGATTCACGAAATATTGCCCGCAGCGCTTGGCGGCCTCGGCGACCGGCTCCTGCGCCTGGCGCTTGGTGCCGACGAACAGCACGCGCCCGCCGCCCGCCGCGACATCGCGCACCACCTCGAGCGCACGGTGGAGCAGCGGCACCGACTGCTCGAGGTCGATGATGTGGACGCCGTTGCGGACGCCGAAGATGTAGGGCTGCATCTGCGGGTTCCAGCGCCGCGTGTGGTGGCCGAAATGAACCCCGGCCTCCAGCAATTGGCGCATGGTGAAACTGGGCATGGTCATAGATCGAATCCTTTTCCGGTTCTGCCGCCGCGGGGGTCATCGATCGCTCGACACCGGAGCGAGCCGCATGCGCGGCCCGCGTTCCCCGCGTGAGGGTTGGGGCCGCTAGATAGGGCGCCCGTCCGGGCTTGGCAAGACCGGCCGGCCGCCGGCCGGAAACGCGACAATTGATAATCGTTGCGCCATCGCGCTCAGGGCATTTGCCCGTGAAATACGTATCACCAATATGCCCGATATAATCGATCTCAAACGCACATCATGCGAACCCTTGTACCCGCGTTTGCGTACGCTGTCAAGGGCGTGGCCGAGCCGCTATAGTCAGCCCTTCGATAAGAACGGGAGGAAGCGATGCGGTGGTCGAGGTTCTGGATACGGTTCGGGTTTCGGTTCGGGATTCTGGGCGGCGCGGCGCTTGCGCTCGCCGTCGGCACAGCGGACGCGGCCGAGCCTTACGACATCAACGTCATCGCGACCTTGACCGGGCCGAGCGCCTTCGTCGGCAAATACATGAAGCTCGACTTCGACGCGTTCGAAGAGATGGTGAACGATGCGGGCGGCATCGACGGCCGTCCGCTCCACTTCACCTACTCCGACAGCCAGAGTCAGCCGCAGGTCGCGGTGCAGCTTGCGACCGACATCATCGCGAACCACCCGGCCGTCATCATGGTGACCGGGCCGGTCGCGAATTGCGCGGCGGTGGCACCGCTCTTGAAGAACGGACCGGTAATGTGGTGCAACTCGCCGGCGCTGCGGCCCGCAGCGGGAAGCTATGGCTTCGCCTCGGGCCCGTCGGGCTTCGATGGGTTCGCGGCGCTGTTGCATTATTTCCGCGCCAACGGCTGGACCAAGATCGGGCTCCTCAACACCACCGATGTCACCGGTCAGGACGCCGATTTCTACATCGACAAGGATCTGGCGCTGCCCGAGAACAAGGGCGTGATGTCGCTTGTCGCGCGCGAGCATTTCAATCCCTCGGACCTCAGCGTCTCGGCGCAGATCGAGCGCATCAAGGCGTCGGGAGCGCAGGCGATGTTCGCCTGGACCACCGGATCGCCGGCGGCCACCGTGTTCAAAGGCATGATCCAGGCGGGGCTCGATATCCCGGTGGCCCCCACCGGCGGCAACGAAGTGTTCCAGCAACTGGAACAGTACAAATCCTTCCTGCCGCCGAAGATGCTGATCGCCTCGGCGATCTTCCCGCCGCACGACGGCGTGGTGCAGCTCGACCCGCGCATCGAGGCGGTGCAGCATCAGATGTATCAGGTCCTGGCAAAGCACGGGCTCAAGGCCGACAACAACACGTCCGACACGTGGGACGCGGCGCTCATCACCGTGGCCGGGCTGAAGGCGCTCGGCACCGACGTCGACGCGACGCGATTGCGCGACTGGATCCTGAAGCTCAAGGATTTTCCCGGCATCAACGGGTTCTATGACTTCACCACCGCACCCGACCGCGGGCTTGGGCACGACAGCTATACGGTCGTGCGCTACGACCCCGACGGACCCGATGGCCCGCGCTGGCAATGGCTGAGCCAGATCGGCGGCGAGCCGCTGAAGAAGCCGTAACACACTTCTTCTGCGGCAATTGCCGCGACCAGCGGCGCGGCACCGAGATGCCGCACGCCCCCCCGGTTTTGGAAACGAATTGTGGCCAAGCACGCGCACAGACATTTCAAAGTGCCTAACCAAGGAGGAGTCCTAGCAACCGAACAGATATCATCAGTGAACCAGCCGAAACCAATACAATAAACGGTACAAACGCAATTGCCGGACTGCCAGACGTCGTTCCGGCGATGCCAAGGCCGACAAATAGCCAGATGAATGCGCCTATTATAAAGATAATACCGACCCAAAGAACAGCGTTGGACCTCGCCAAATTAGGAACATACCGGCCGTCATTGATCGCGGTTTGTCCAAATTTCCCGCGCGCAATTAATACGCAAATACAAGCTAGAACTGAAACGCTTAGTCCAAATAGCGGATTTTTAGAGTATGGTTCCGGTATAAATTTAGCCGCCAGTGCAGCGGCGACGGCCAAGATAACCAGCGAGACGATCCAACCAACGTATTTGGGCACCATATTTATTCACCCTATCGTCATCGTTGCCGCTGAAAATAATTAATGATTCCGTTGAGCGTTAGATTCATCAGGTCAATTGCGGCCCCGACTGGCCAGCCGGACCTTCTCTCTCCTTCTCCGCCCTCGGGGGCGGAGAAGGTCGGGATGAGGTGGGGGATACTCATGGCGCTGCCCTGGAATCCCCCACCTCACCTAACCTCTCCGCCCCTTGGGGCGGAGAGGAACAAAGGGTTCAAAGATCGCCCTCACCCCGTCACGACGCGCGCGTGGAGGCGCTCGATCGCGGAGAGCGATGAAAGGATCGCGCCTTCCTGCCAGGCCGGGATGTAGGATGCGTGCTCGCCGGCCAGCAGAATGCGGCCGTCGATCGCGCACAGATCGGCATAGTGCGCCTTGCGCAGATCGTCGGTCCAGTTGGCGAAGCATCCAAGCGATGCGGGGTTGCGCTGCCACGCAACCGCCACGCCGTTCTCGAACTCGGTCCGGTATTGCGGATGGATCTGGGCGCCCCATTCGACCGCCTTCGCCACGCGCTGAGCCGGGTCGAGCGCGCCGAACTCCAATGCGAAGGTCTGGAAGATCGCATAGGTGCCGAGCAGAACGCCCTTTCCCTTGGTGCCGAAGCCGGAATTGGGATAGCCGATATTGCGGATGGGCAGATCGGTCACGGTGATGCCGCCATAGATCGCCTCGTCCTCCTCCCAGAAGCGGCGCTTCATCTGCAGCCCGACCTTGACCGAGGGCACATAAGGCACGGCGCCGATCGCCGTCGCCATCTTCGGGCCCACATTCATCTCGATCTGCCTCAGGATCGAAAGCGGGATGGTGCAGAGGCACCATTGCGCCGTCTCTTGCGCCGCCGCGTTCGTCTTCGTGTCGACATAGCGCACGGTGACGCCCTTCTCGTCCTGGCGGATCGCGGTGACCTTGGCGTTGAAGCGGACGAGCGCGCGGACCTCTTGCGTCAAGGCATGGGCGAGCCGGTCCATTCCGCCCACCGGCTGAAACATCGTGGTCTGGAACTCGTACCGGCCGGCCTGCGAAAGCCCTTGCCAGAGCCCCGATTTGAGGACGTCAGAAAGCGTCAGCGGCGTCGAGGGCGTTGGCGCGCCGTCGGGGCCGCCGCCCGCGTCCTTCTCGTAGCCGCGCCGGTCGCTCGCGTCGTCGGCCTTGTAGGCAAAGGACTTGTCGAGCGCGCCCCATTGGCGCAGCGCTTCGAGCAGCTTTTCCTTGTCCTCCTTGGTCACGGCGTCGTCGAGCTTGCCGGCATCGACCGCCTTGCCCAAGAGCTCGGCGACGCCGCCCGAGAAATCGGAGCTGATGTGGCGATAGCGCTGCGGCTTGCCGCCGAACGCGTCCTTCGAATGAAGATAGGCGTTGTAGTTGAGCTGCACGAACGCTTCGAGCGGCACGTTGAAGCGGCGGCAGTAATCGATGAACCCGCCGTGATGGTACGGGATGCGCCACGGCCCGGGATTGAGATAAAGGCCGCGATCGAAGCCGCATTCCTGCGTAGCGCCGCCCAGCTCGGTAACGCGGTCGCCGCCGCGGATCGACCAGGAGCGCCCGCCGGCGCGCGCGCCATATTCGAGCACCTTCACCTGATAGCCGGCCTTGCGCAGCTCATAAGCCGCAACGAGCCCAGCGAGCCCGGCACCCAGGATCAGGACCGACGCGCCCTTCACATTGCCGTCGAGCTTGATCGGGCCGCCATAGCCGGACTCCGCGGCATGACCAAGGCTGGTCATGGCCTGGTACATGACGGTCGACCCCGCCGCCGCGCCGATAAGGGCAAGAAGATCGCGGCGCTTCACGGCCGGTGCGTCCTTCGACGGCGCGCCTCCGGCGCTCTGCTCAGGATGAGGAAGGGTGCAGAGCGTTCCTCATCCTGAGCGGAGCGAAGCGAAGTCGAAGGACCCACCGCCATCGCCGCCTCTCTATCCAGGATGAGGACCGTTCTCCACTCTCCCTCATCCTGAGCGGAGCGAAGCGAAGTCGAAGGACGCACCGCCATCGCCGCCTCTCTATTCCGGCTTCGCAAGGTCGAAGATTAGCACGCCGTCGCTCTCGCGGCAGTCGATAAGGCGGCAGCCGGTGGTCTTGCAGAAATGCTCGAAATCCTTCATCGCGCCGGGATCGGTCGCGAGCACGCGCAGGATGCCGCCGGGCGCCACATCTTTCAGCGCCTTGCGCGCCTTCAGGACGGGCAGCGGGCATTTCATGTCCTTGGTGTCGAGCAGCACCGGGTCGCTCATCGGCCGGCCCTCACCCGAAGCGGTTGTCCTGCGGGAACCCGCGCGGCGCGACGCGGCCGCTGCCGGCGCGCGGGCCCACCCAATCGGACAGATCGGCCTCGGTCCGCGTGCGTTCGCCTTGCCGCCAGGAAAGGCCGTCGGCGAGCGTGATCACCTTCGCGTCCGCAAGTCCGCCATCGTGATAGCGCTGCAGGATCACGCCGCGTCCGCGCGCCATCTCCGGCACCTCGGCAAGCGGAAAGACCAGCATCTTGCGGTTCTCGCCGACGACCGCAACCGTGTCGCCGTCGGCCGGAACGGCGGCCCGCGCCTGCGCCCCCTCGCCCAAATTCAGGACCTGCTTGCCGTTGCGGGTCTGGGCCAGCACCTCGTCCGCCGGCACGACGAAGCCGCGCCCGTCGCTCGCCGCAAGGAGAAGCTTCTGGCCCGGCACATAGCGCAAGAGCGCCACCACGTCCTGGTCGTTGCCGAGATCGACCATGAGGCGGAGCGGCTCGCCATGGCCGCGCCCGCCCGGCAATTTGTCGACGCCGATCGTGAAGAAGCGCCCGTCGGTCGCGAACACGAGAAGCTTGTCCGTGGTCTCCGCCTCGATCGCGAAGCGCGGTCCGTCGCCTTCCTTGTACTTCATCTCGGAAAGCGGCAGCCCGTGGCCGCGGGCGGCGCGGATCCAGCCTTTTTGCGAGCACAAGATGGTCGCGGCCTCGCGCTCGACCAGCGCTTCGACCGGCACCGCCACCTCGACCGGCGCGGTGCCGATCGCGGTGCGGCGCTTGCCCAAAGGCGAATGCTGATATTCCTTGCGCAGCTCGGCGATTTCGGCGCCGATCGCTTTCCATTGCCGCTTTTCATCGCCCAACAGCGCCTCGAGCTCCTTCTGCTCGGTCGACAGCGCAGCGAGCTCCTTCTTGATGGCGATCTCCTCGAGCCGGCGCAACGCACGCAGCCGCATGTTGAGGATCGCCTCGACCTGAACCTCGCTCAATTTCCAGCGCTTCATCATGCGCGCCTTCGGGTCGTCCTCTTCGCGGATGATGCGGATCACCTCGTCGATATTGAGATAGACGATGATCTGGCCGCGCAGGATCTCGCTGCGCCGGGCGATCTCTTCGACCCGGAAGCGCGACCGCCGCTGCAGCACGTCGCGGCGATGGTCGAGAAACGCCTTGAGCGCCTCGGCGAGCGACATGACGCGCGGCACGCCGTTGGCGTCGATCACGTTGAGGTTCAAGGAGACGCGCGCCTCGAGCTCGGTCGCGCGGAAGAGCGATTCCATCAGTACTTCGGGCTGGACGTTGCGGCTCTTGGGCTCCAGCACGAGGCGCACCGTCTCGGTCGATTCATCGCGCACGTCGGCCAAAAGCGGCAGCTTCTTTTCCTCGAGCAAGGTCGCGATGCGCTCGATGAGGCGCGATTTCTGCACCTGATAGGGGATCTCGGTCACCACCACCTGATAAAGACCGTGGCTCAACGCCTCCCGGTCCCAGCGCGCGCGCACACGGAAGCTGCCGCGGCCCTGCTCGTACGCCTTCTCGATCGTCTCGCGGTCCTCGATCAGCACGCCGCCGGTCGGGAAATCGGGCCCCGGCACCAGCTCGACGAGCTCGGCCACGCTCGCGCGCGGCTTGCGCACGAGATGGGAGAGCGCGTCGCACAGCTCGAGGATATTGTGCGGCGGAATGCTGGTCGCCATGCCGACCGCGATGCCGGAGGCGCCATTCGCGAGCAGATTGGGAAAGCGCCCCGGCAGCACCACCGGCTCGCGGTTCTCGCCGTCATAGGTCGCGCGGAAATCGACCGCGTTCTCGTCGATCCCCTGCATCAGCGCGTCGGCGACCGCGGTCAGGCGGCTTTCCGTGTAGCGCATCGCGGCGGCGTTATCGCCGTCGATATTGCCGAAATTCCCTTGCCCGTCGACAAGCGGATAACGCTGCGCGAAATCCTGCGCGAGCCGCACCAGCGCGTCATAGACCGCGAGCTCGCCGTGCGGGTGGAACTTGCCGATCACGTCGCCGACGACGCGCGCGCATTTCTTGTAGCCGGAGGTCGGGTCGAGCTTCAGCTCGCGCATCGCGTAAAGGAGGCGCCGATGCACCGGCTTCAGCCCGTCGCGCACATCGGGCAGCGAGCGCGAGATGATGGTCGAGAGCGCGTAAGAGAGATAGCGCTCGCCCAGCGCGTCGGCGAACGGGACTTCGCGGATGTCGCCGGCCTCGGCGGTCTTGCTCATAAAAACACCTGCCTACCCACTAGATATAGTAGCGAACCGCCGAAGCGCGTCAACAAAACGGGTCCGCGCGGCGGGCAAAGCGTGGCCGTGCGGCGCGAACACGCGGTGGTCGAGGAAGAAGCCCGCCAGCGTCAGGCCGTCGAGCACGTCCTCGGCCGAAGGCGGCGCGCCGTTGGTGTCGACCCGCAGGAACGGCGGCAGCCGCAACAGCCGGTCGCGATAAGGCTCGCCGGCGCCGGCCGAGACCGCGCGGCCCGAATTCGGCGACACATAGACGAGGTCGTTGGTGGCGCCGGTCGCGGCGCACTGGGCGAGATCGAGCCCATATCCCAGCTCCGTCAGCAGCGCCATCTCCCAGCGCACATAAGCGGGCATCCAGCCGTCGTCGGATTGCAGCGCCTCGAGCAGCGTGACGAGCCCGCCATAGGCGCGCGGATGCGGCTCGCGCTCGGGCAAGGCGGCATCGGCGAGCGCCGCGGCCGACGCAAGCGCGCCAAGCCGTTCCGGCTCGCCGATGAGGCTCGCAGCATGAAGATGCGTCGTCTCGCCGGTGATCGTGCCGAGATGCTCGGCAAGCCGCGCCGACCAGGTGACGAGAAGCCGGTTGCCAATCTGATAGGCGGCGCGCGCCTGTGGCCGCTGCCCGCCGCGCACGAGGCCCGCGTGGCGGCCGTGCTCGCGTGTCAGCAGATGGACGAGAAGCCCACTTTCGCCGTGGCGGCGCGTCGAAAGCAGGATCGCCTCGTCGCTCCAGCGCACCGCTCAGCCCTCGAAGGAGAGCCGCATCGCCTCATAGCGTTCGCGGTCCTCGGCCCAATCCTCGGTGACGCGTACATGAAGGAAAAGATGGGCGCGGCGCTCGATGAGCCGCTCCAATTCCGCGCGCGCGGCGGCGCCGATCGCCTTCACCTGCGCGCCGCCGCGGCCCAGCACGATCGGCTTGTGGCTTTCGCGCGCGACATGGATGGTCGCCGTCACCTTGACGCTGCCGTCGCGGTGCTCCTCCCATGCGTCGGTCTCGACGGTGATGGCATAAGGCAGCTCCTGGTGGAGCTGGAGAAAGACCTGCTCGCGCACGAGCTCGGCCGCGAGATGGCGCAGCGGCACATCGGAAAGCTGATCGTCGGGAAAGAGCCACTCGCCCGCGGGCACGGTTTGCGCGAGATGGGCCGCAAGATCCTCGACCCCGTCGCCCGTGAGGCTGGAGATCATGAACACCGCGTCGAAACTCCCGCGCCGCGACAGCCGCTGGGCGAGCGGGAGGAGCCGCTCGCGCGGCACGCGGTCGATCTTGTTGAGGGCGAGGATGGCGTGGCGCTTGGCCTTGGCGAGCCCGTCGACGATCGCGTCCGTCTCGCCATCGGCGCCGCGTGCGACATCGACCAGAAGCACGACCGCATCGGCATCGCCCGCACCGGCCCACGCCGCCGCCACCATCGCGCGATCGAGCCGGCGCTTTGGCGCGAAGATGCCCGGCGTGTCCATGAAGATGAGCTGTGCCGGCCCGCGCATCGCGATGCCGAGCATGCGCGCGCGCGTCGTCTGCACCTTGGGCGAGACGATCGCGACCTTGTGGCCGACGAGACGGTTCAGCAGCGTGGACTTGCCGGCGTTGGGTGCGCCAATGAGCGCGACGACACCGCAGCGGTGTCCGCCCTCGTTCATGAATTCTCGGTGATCGCGGCGAGTGCCGCGGCGGCGGCCGCGGCTTCGGCCGCGCGCTTCGATGTGCCGGACGCGGCCGCCGGCGGCAGCCCTTCGACCCGCACCGTCACCGTGAAGCGGCGGCGATGGGCCGGTCCCTCGCCCGGCACGGTCTTGTAGGACGGCAGCGGCAGCCCGCGTGCCTGCGCCCATTCCTGAAGCGTCGTTTTGGGATCGCGTGGCGGCGTGCCCGACGCGGTGAGCCGCGCCTCCCACCAGCGCTCGACAAAGCGTCGCGCCACGGCGAGCCCGCCATCGAGATAAAGCGCCGCGATCACGGCTTCGCACGTGTCGGCAAGCACGCGCGGATTGTTGCGCACGCCCGACGCGTCCTCGCTGTTCGAGACGATGAGGTGCGATCCGAAATCCACCGCGCGCGCCACTTCGGCCAGCGCCTCGCGGCGGACGAGGTCGGCATGCCGGCGCGTCAGCTCGCCCTCGGACTCGGCCGGGAACCGGCGCCACAAAAGATCGGCGACGACGAGCCCCAGGACCCGGTCGCCCAGGAATTCCAGCCGCTGATAATGGCGCCGCCGCACCCCGCGCTTGCCGAGCGCGCTGGGATGGGTGAACGCCTCGATCAACAGATCGGGATTCGCGAAATCGTGCCCAAGCCGCTCGGCCAGCGCCACCGGCGCCGATGCCGCCGTGTCCATGGTCAATGCAGGCCCATGAAGAGCCGGCTGAAGCGGATGCCCCAGACCCACTGCAGCGGCTCGAACAAAGAGGCCGAGGTCGAGAAGAAGATGAATTGCGCCTTGCCGACCAGATTCTCTGCCGGCACGAAGCCGACGCCGCTCGTCGGATCGCGGCTGTCGGCGGAATCATCCCGATTGTCGCCCATCATGAAGAAATGGTCGGGCGGCACGTCGAATCCCGGCGTGTCGTCCAGCATCGGCGATCCGCATTTCGTGATGATGTCATGGGTCACGACCGCCTTGCTGTCGGGCCCGTCGGCCGGCAGCGCCTCGAGCGATTGCGGATATGTGGCGGCGCGGCAGCTCGAATCGCGGTCCGCGTAATAGAAGGGCGTCGTCTCCTTCTCTTGGACCGGCACGTCGTTGATATAGAGGACGCCCTGGCGCATCTGAATGTGGTCGCCCGGCAAGCCGATGATCCGCTTGATGAAATCGGTCGACGTGCTGCACGAATCCTGAAGATACTCGGCCTCCGAGGGGTTGGTCTTTTCAAGCCGGCTGTAATCGCACGGCAGCTTGAACACCACGACGTCGCCTCGCTGCGGCGCGCGATAGAAGATGCGTCCAGAGCCGCCCGCGATCGGCGTCGGAAAGAGATACCCGTAGGGGAACGAGTATCGGCTATAGCCGTAGGAGAATTTCGAGACGAAGAGATAGTCCCCGACCAGCAGGGTCGGCACCATCGAGGCCGACGGGATGCTGAACGGCTCGTAGAAGAAGGTGCGGATGAAGAGCGCGATCGCAATGGCATAGACAAGCGTCTTCACCAGCTCGATGAAGCCGCCCGTTGCCCTGGTAGCCGTCTTAGCCATCAAGCTGGTCCGTTCACGCCCGAAAATATGGAATTTGGCAAGAGCCGGGTGGGACACCGATCAAAGCGAAGCGGAGGCACCGAAGTCAAGCACGCCGGCATGTCCTTTTCCTGACAGGATTTTCAGCCCGCCTGCGGCACCGCGGAGATGATCACGATGGCATGGGCGAGCGGCGGCTCGTCGGTCAGCGACAGAGATATCTCCGCGCGCATGCCGGGCGGCGTAAGGCGCTGCAGCCGGTCCAGCGCGCCGCCGGTCAGGATCATGCTGGGCGCGCCCGAAGCGAGATTGACGACGCCCATGTCGCGCCAGAACACGCCTTTGCGAAAGCCGGTGCCGAGCGCCTTGGAGCACGCTTCCTTGGCGGCAAAGCGCTTCGCATAGCTCGCGGCGCGGCCGGCGCGCCGCTCGGAACGGGCGCGCTCGCCGGGCGTGAAGATGCGGCCGATGAACCGGTCGCCGTACCGTTCGAGAGTTTGCTCGATGCGGCGGATGTCGATCAGGTCGCTGCCAATACCGAGGATCATCCAACCGCGCCCCAATAGCGCACAGATTTCCCTCTCCGCCCCTGGGGGCGGAGAGGGTTGGGGTGAGGTGGGGGACTCTCAGGCAATTGCCCTGGAATCCCTCACCTCACCTTGCCTCTCCGCCCCCAGGGGCGGAGAGGAATTCGTGCAACTAAATCATTTTTGCGATGCTCCAACATCAAGCGCTTTTCTCGAGGCCGCGCGCCTCGAGCATCAGGGCGCGCATGCGCTTCACCGCGCTGTCGAGCCCGCCGAAGATCGCCTCGCCGACAAGGAAATGGCCGATATTGAGCTCGACGATCGTGTCGATCGCGGCAACCGGCCCGACCGTGTCGAAGCCCAGCCCGTGCCCGGCATGGCATTCGAGCCCCAGCCGGCTCGCGAGCGCCGCGGCATCGACGAGGCGCCGAAGCTCGCGCTCGCGATCGGCATCGAGCGCATCGCAATAGGCGCCGGTGTGGAGTTCGACGACCGGCGCGCCGAGCGCCTTGGCCGCCTCGATCTGCCTTGCGTCGGGATCGATGAAGAGCGACACGCGCACGCCCGCGGCGCCGAGATCGCTCACATAGCGTCGCAGCAGCGCGCGGCCGCCATCGGCGTCGAGCCCTCCTTCGGTCGTCACCTCATTGCGCTTTTCCGGCACGATGCAGGCGGCATGCGGCCGATGGCGCAGCGCGACCCCCAGCATCTCGTCGGTCGCCGCCATCTCGAGATTGAGCGGCAGGTCGATCTCGCGCGAAAGGCGCGCGATGTCGTCGTCCGAGATGTGGCGGCGATCCTCGCGCAGATGCGCGGTGATCCCGTCGGCGCCGGCCGCAGCGGCAAGCCGCGCCGCGCGCACCGGGTCGGGATGGCGTCCGCCCCGCGCGTTGCGGATGGTGGCGACGTGGTCGATGTTGACGCCGAGACGAAGCGGCGCGCTGCTTCTGGCCATGGCGGCATCAACCCCGCGCGCGGTCGACCGAGTTGATCACCGGATTGGCCCGCAAGGCGGCGATGATCGTGGTCAGGTGCCGCACGTCCTGAACCATGATGTCGACCAGGATCTCGAAGAAATCCTGCGACCGGTTGGTGATCTTGAGGTTGGTGATGTTGCCGCCATGCTTGCCGATCACGGTGGTAAGCGTGCCGAGGCTTCCGGGCTCG
The DNA here is from genome assembly GCA_035509095.1 of Allostellaceae bacterium. Classification (GTDB taxonomy): domain Bacteria; phylum Pseudomonadota; class Alphaproteobacteria; order ATCC43930; family CGMCC-115725; genus DATJLY01. The sequence goes on from DATJLY010000502.1 coordinate 13,325, forward strand.
TTTCCGATCGTCACGTTGATGCGGCCGACATGAGCGTGCTCGCCCTCGCCCTGGTTCCAGGCGACGTCGAGCCAGCGCTCGGGCATGTCGGCATAGGTCTCGAGCGTGTCGCAATCGATCGTGTGGATGGTGACGCCCTTGCCGGTCTGAACGATGCCGACGATGCGGTCGCCCGGCAGCGGATGGCAGCACCCGGCATAGTGCACGGCCATGCCGGGAATGAGGCCGCGGATCGGCACCGCATTGTCCGACACCTTGCGGGCGCGCGACGGGGTGAGCGGCACGATCTTGGCCGCGCGCTGATCCGTCCGGGGCGGATAGAGGGCATGGACGATCTCGCGGCCGGTATGGTTGCCGGACCCCACCGAGGCGCAGAGATCCTCCACCGTCTCGGCATTGAATTGGCGCAGCACGCCCTCGAGCGCCTTGTCGGAATAATCATGGCCTTCCTGGCGAAACGCCTTTTGCAGGATGGCCTTGCCGAGATCGAGATATTGCTGGCGCTGCAAGGTGCGCACGAAGCGGCGGATGCGCGCGCGCGCCTTGCCGGTGACGACGAAACGCTCCCAGGTCGGCGACGGCGTCTGCGCCTTCGAGGTCACGATCTCGACCTGATCGCCGTTCGAGAGCTGCGTCCTCAGCGGCACGAGCCGGCCATTCACCTTGGCGCCGACGCAGGTATCGCCGATCTGGGAATGGACGGCGTAGGCGAAATCCACCGGCGTCGAGCCGCGCGGCAGCTCGATCAGGTCCCCCTTCGGCGTGAAGCAGAACACCTGATCGCGGAACATCTCGAGCTTGGTATGTTCGAGGAATTCCTGCGGATCGGGCGCGTGGTCGAGGATGTCGAGCAATTCGCGCAGCCAGCGATATTGCCGGCCCTCGGTGTTGGGCGCGGCCTGCTTGTAGACCCAGTGCGCGGCGACGCCCAGCTCCGCCACCTCGTGCATGTCGCGGGTGCGGATCTGCACCTCGATGCGTTGGCGTTCCGGCCCGATCACGCCGGTGTGGAGCGAGCGGTAATTGTTGGGCTTCGGCGTCGAGATGTAGTCCTTGAAGCGTCCGGGCACGACCGGATAGGAGCTGTGCAGCACGCCCAGCGCCTGATAGCACTGTTCGATCGTGTCGACGACGACGCGGAACGCCATGATGTCGGCGAGCTGTTCGAAGCCAACATTCTTGCGCTGCATCTTGCGCCAGATCGAATAAGGCGATTTCTCGCGGCCGGAAAGCTGCGCCTCGACGCCGCCTTCGCGCAAGGTGATGTCCAGCTCGGCGATGATGCGGCGCGGCAGATCCTCGCCCTTCTCGCGCAGGAAGGTGAGGCGCGTGCCGATGCTTTCGCGCGCGTCGGGATAGAGCTCGCCGAAGGCAAGGTCCTCGAGCTCGTCCTGGATCGCGTGCATGCCCATGCGCTCGGCGAGCGGGGCATAGATTTCCATCGTCTCGCGCGCGATGCGGCGCCGCTTCTCCGGATCGGTGATGAAGCGGAGCGTGCGCATGTTGTGGAGCCGGTCGGCGAGCTTCACCAGAAGCACGCGGATGTCTTCGGACATCGCGAGCACGAGCTTGCGGAAATTCTCCGCCTGGCGCGTCTGATCGGATTGCAGCTCGATGCGGGAGAGCTTGGTCACCCCGTCGACGAGGCGCGCGATGTCGGGCCCGAACACGCGCTCGATATCCTCGAGCGTCGCGACCGTGTCCTCGACCGTGTCGTGCAAAAGGCCGGTGATGATCGAATCGCTGTCGAGCTTCATGCCGGAGAGGATGCCGGCGACCTCGACGGGATGGGAGAAATAGGGATCGCCCGACGCCCTGACCTGGGTCCCGTGCGCCTTCATCGAGAAGACATAGGCCCGGTTTATCGCGTCCTCGTCGGCCGAGGGGTCATAGGCCTTGACCCGCTCCACCAGCTCGAACTGGCGCATGATCCTGTGCGGCGCCCCCGTGGAGACGGGGGCGGGGGCGGTGACGAGAGCGAGTGGCGCCTCGACCGCCGCCATGCGTCAAGGCTTATCGTCGTCGAGGTCGGAGCCGCTCTCGTCGAGGTCCGGGATCGATTCATCGTCGAGGCCGACCGCGGCGTCATCATCGACGATCGCGTCGTCGGCGACGTCGTCCTCGCCGGCGGCTCCCGCCTCGGCTTCGGCCTCGTCCTCGTCGTCCTCTTCATCGACCTCGTCGCCGTCGATCTCCATCGCCGGGCCGAGATCGACCGGCCAGGCGGTCTGGGCGCCGATCTCGATCTCCTGATCCTCTTCGGGCTCGTCGATCTCGACGTGCTTTTGCATGCCCTTGATGAGGCCGTTCTGGAGCGATTCGAGCGCCACCGATTCCGCGGCGATCTCGCGCAGCGCCACGACCGGGTTCTTGTCATTATCGCGCTCGAGCGTCGGCTGCGCGCCCGACGCCATGTCCCGCGCCCGCTGCGCCGCAAGCAGCACCAGCTCGAACCGGTTCGGGACTTTGATGACACAATCTTCGACGGTGACGCGCGCCATGGATCTCCACCCGCGACAAAGTTTGAGCGATTCAATATATGGACCTCAACGCCCTGTTGCAACAGGGGTTTAGCCCGAACTAGTGTCGCCCTTCGAGGAGGCGCGGGCAATGACGGAAATCACCTATTACAGCGTCCATCACCTGGCCCTCAACACCGACGACATGAAGATGACAGTCGATTTTTATGTCGGCGTGCTGGGCATGGAGCTCGTTCACGCCATGAAGGTGCCGCCCGGCGTCGGGACCGGCCCCGGCAACCGCGGCAACCCGCCCTTCGAGGAAATCCGCCATTATTTCTTCGACATGGGCCGCGACGCCCTGTTGGCATTTTTCGAAATTCCGAAAGGTGCCAAGCCCCAAGGCGACCGCGACGCGATCGCGATGATGCAGCACGTGTCGTTTGCGGTGGCCCCCGAAGGCCAGGCGCGCGTGCGCCGGCGGCTCGAGGCGGCCGGCATCCCCTATCAGGGCCCGATCGAGGTGCTGCCGGGGGTCTTTTCCATTTATTGCTTCGACCCCAACGGCATCCGGCTCGAATTCAGCTGCCAGCCGGGGGACGGTGGCGGCGAGCCGCGGATCGTCGCCGGGCAGCGTCAGACCAAGGCGGTCGCGCTCGAAGAGCTGAGCACTTTGACCCAGGACCGCGCCTGGCTCGACAAGGTGACGGCGCCGCTCGCCGGCTAAAGCGGCGGGTTGTTGCCGCGAGGCGCGATATATCCCCCGGCTTCGAGCACGGGATAAAGGCCGCCGCCGCGCATCAGGGTCAGAAGCCGGTCCGGAATCGGCTGCAGCTTCAGCGACATGCCGTTGCGGGAATTGTGGACGGTCCAGCGGTCGAGATCGAGCTGCGCCGTGTCCCCTTCCTCGAAAGCGGTCGAGCAGCCCGGGCATTCAAGCGCCAGGAACCCGAAATTGACGCTGTTGCGGAAGAACAGGCCGTTGATCGATTCCGCCAGCAGGAACCCGACGCCGATGTTCCGCAGCGAACGCGAGGCCGGCCGATTGGAGCCCATGCCGAAATTGCGGCCCGCCACGATGGCGTCGCCGCGCTTCATCTCATCGATCCAGCCGGGCCGGTTGGCGGCGAAGACGGCGCGCGCCTGGTCCGCCTCGGGCTTCGCCATCACCGAGCCTGGCAGCATCAGGTCGGTATTGATGTCGTTGCCGAACTTCCACAGTCTGGCCGTGATCATTGCAGGTCTCCCGCGAAGAACTCGGCCGCGCTCGCGATCTTTCCGGCCAGCGCCGAGGCCGCGACGGTCGCCGGCGACGCCATGTAGATGCGCGCGGAGGGATCGCCCATCCGGCCTTTGAAGTTCCGCGTGCTCGCGGTGATGCAGACCTCGTTCGGGCCCAGCACGCCCATATGGCCGCCGACGCACGCGCCGCAGGTAGCGTTGGTGACGACCGCGCCCGCCTCGGCGAGCGTCGCGACATAGCCGGCCTTCAACGCCTCGCGCCAGATCGCCTGCGAGCCGGGCGTGACGATGAGGCGCACGCCGGGCGCCACGCGGCGGCCCGCCACCACCTTTGCCGCGATCGCGAAATCGTCGAGCGTGCCGTTGGCGCACGAGCCGATGAAGGCCTGGTCGATATGCTCTCCCTCCACCTGTGCCACCGGCACGGAGTTCTGCACGATCGAATCGGGCAGCGCGACCAATGGCTCGATCGCGCCGAGATCGACCCGGCGGCGATCTTTGTAGGTCGCGTCGGGATCGGGCAGCGTCGCCTCGAACGGCTGCGTGCTTCGGGCGCGCACATAGTCGAGCATCGGCTCATCCGGCTCGAAGATCACGAACTCGGCGGATAGCTCGGTGCCCATGATGGCCATCGTGCGCCGCGCGTTGAGCGAGAGATTGGCAAGGCCGGGGCCGCCGAACTCGACATTCTGATTGACGTGCGCTCCGTGCGTGCCGGCAATGGTCAGGAACACGTCCTTGGCGGTGACGCCGGGCTTCAACTTGCCATCGAACTCATAGCGGACGGTCTCGCCCACCTTGAACCAGCTCCGCCCGGTGGTGACGGCACAGATCGTCTCGGGAAGGCCCACGCCGCGCGCGGCGCAATTGAAGGCGCCGCCGCCGCACGTGTGGGAATCCGGGTTGACCATCACCGTCCCCGGCAGCGCATAGGCGTTGTCCGCGACGACGACATGGCTGATCCCTTGCTCGCGCCCGACATCATGGAATCGTTTGATGCCGAAGCGCTCGACAAAGGCGCGCGCGGCGGTGTGCGCCGCGGCCGATAGCGGCTCGTTCGCCGGCACGAGATGGTCGAGGACCACCACCACCTTTGCGGGATCGCGCATCTTCAAGATGTGACGCCAGCTCGCCGGCAGGAAATTCATATCGGTCAGGACACAAGTATCGACTTCGACGTCCGCGATCTCGCCCGGCACGATGCGCGCTACGCCGGCGGCCCGCGCCAGAATCTTTTCGGCGATGGTCATGCCCATCGGTCGCCCCTCCACGGTCATATTGCGCTGCATCCTATCGCGGCGTCGCCACATTGTCTGCGGCAGCCGCGTTGCTGTGACATCTTCGGGGCCACGTTCAAATCCGGCGGCGGCGGAAACCGCCGCGCGCGTTGTGCGTTTATGTTCGACGTACTTCCTTCCGGAGGAGAAACCGTGAGAAAGGTTCTGACCGCGGCGCTGTTGGGTGTCGGCATTCTGGCCGGCGGATCATTGACGGCGGCGCCACCGGCGGCGGCGCAATCTGTCGGCGTCGAGGTCAATCCCGGCGGCGGCATCGCGTTCGGCTATACCGACGGCTATTGGGATCAGGGACATCATTGGCACGCTTGGCGTAATGCCAACGAGGCCGCACAGTGGCGCGAGGAGCATCGCGATCACTATTACGCTTATAAGCATGATCGCGACCACGACGAAGGGTGGCGCGCCAACGACACGTGGTGGCACCACTAACGAGGCGCTTACGGCAGCGGCGCTGCCTCCTGACCCGGGGGCAGCGCCGCCAGCATTTCCGCCGCCGTGCGGCCCAGCGTCGGATGGCGCCAGGCGGGCGCGATCTCGGCGAGCGGCAAGAGAACAAAGGCGCGCTCGTGCAAGCGTGGATGCGGCAGGACAAGCCCAGCCGCGCCCGTCGTCACGCGATCGTGATAGGCCAAAAGATCGAGGTCGAGGGTGCGTGCCGCATTGGGCGCGCCGCGGACGCGGCCAAACCGCGCTTCGATGCAATGCAGCAGCGCCAGAAGATCGGCGGGTTCGCGCGCCGTCGCCACCGAAATGACGCCATTGAGGAAATCCGGCTGGTCCGAGTGCGGGACCGGCGCGGTGCGATACCAGCGCGAGCGCCCAAGGATGGCGACATCTTCACGGGGAAGCGCCGCGAGCGCCGCGGCGAGCGTATCCTTGGGCGGACCCTCCGGGCTTGGCAGGTTGGCGCCGAGGCCGATCAGGATCATTGGAACCTGCGTGTTCTTGACGCGCTCGTACACTTGCCTCCATATGGAGCGTTATTGAAATAATTCATCTGTATCGACGGAGTTTTGTTAACCATGTTTTATCCGGAAGAGAGATTGGGCCTCTTTATCGACGGCGCCAATCTTTATGCCGCGGCGCGAGCCTTGCAGTTCGACATCGATTATCGCCGCCTCCTTGAGCTTTTCGGGTCCAAGGGGCGGTTGATGCGCGCGTTCTATTACACGGCGCTGCTCGACGACCAGGAATATTCGCCAATCCGCCCTTTGGTCGATTGGCTCGACTACAACGGCTACACCATGGTGACGAAGCCCACCAAGGAATTCACCGACGCTACCGGCCGGCGCAAGATCAAGGGCAACATGGATATCGAGCTCGCGATCGACGTCCTGGAGATGGCGCAATATCTCGACCACATCGTGCTGTTCTCGGGCGACGGCGATTTCCGGCGCCTTGTCGAAGCGGTGCAGCGCAAAGGCGTGCGGGTCACCGTGGTCTCGACCATCCGCTCCCAGCCGCCGATGGTGGCCGACGAGCTGCGCCGGCAGGCCGACACGTTTCTCGAGCTGCAGGACCTCGCGCCCCAGATCATGCGCGGCCATCAACGCGAGCAGCAGACCGTCCCGACGTGAGCGGCGCCGTCTCCGCGCCCGAGCGTGATTGCCCGCTCTGTCCGCGGCTTGCCGCCTTCCGCTCCGAGCAGCGGGCGCGTTTTGCCGACTGGCATAATGCGCCGGTGCCGTCCTTCGGCGATCTCGACGCGCGGCTTCTGGTGGTCGGGCTGGCGCCCGGGCTGAAAGGCGCGAACCGCACCGGCCGGCCGTTCACCGGCGATTATGCCGGCGACCTTCTCTATGCGACCCTGTCAAGGCATGGCTTCGCGCGCGGCACATACGCCGCGCGCGCCGATGACGGGTTCGCGCTCGTCGATTGCCGCGTCACCAACGCGGTGCGCTGCGTCCCGCCGCAAAACAAGCCCGAGCCCAAGGAGATATCCTCCTGCGGCGCGTTCCTGGCGGCGGAATTGAGGGCGATGCCCAATCTGCGCCTTATCCTGGCTCTGGGTGCGATCGCTCACGGCGCCGTTCTCGTCGCGGTGGGCGAGCGACGCGCGCGCCATCTCTTCGCGCATGGGGCGCGCCACGGACTTGCGGGCGGCCTTTCGCTCACCGACAGCTATCACTGCTCGCGCTACAACACCAACACGGGGCGGCTGACCGCGGCGATGTTCGACGCCGTGGTGGCCGGGCTGAGACAGGCGCTCGACGCCGGGTGACGGCAGCGGATGTCTGGCGGCGGCAGGGCATCCGTGATAGGCAAGGCGCCAAAGGGCCGGAGGACCATCATGGATGAGGCGACAGGCTTCAGCGCCGAGGAACACCGCATCTTTACCAAGGTGTCGCGCCGGCTGCTCTGGTTCCTCCTGCTTCTGTTCATGGTGAATTTCGTCGACCGCACCAATGTGGGGTTCGCCGCGCTCACCATGAACAAGGATATCGGCATCTCGTCGACGACGTTCGCGCTGTCCCTGACCTGCTTTGCGGTCGCCTATTTCATTTGCGAGATTCCGAGCAACCTCATCCTCGAACGGGTGGGCGCGCGCTTCTGGCTTGCCCGCATCGCCGTGACCTGGGGCATCGCGTCGACCGCCTGCGCGCTCATCGTGGGGGCCAAGAGCCTCATCACCCTGCGCGTCCTGGTCGGCATCGCGGAGGCCGGCTTCGCGCCCGGATCGGTCCTTTACCTCACCTATTGGTTCCCGCAGTTCTATCGCGCCCGCGCGCACACCCGGTACATGGTGGCGCAGCCCATCGCGCTCGCGATCGGCGCGAGCCTTTCCGGCGTGCTGATCGGATTGAACGGCCTGTTGGGGATCGCGGGCTGGCGCTGGCTCTTCATCCTCGAAGGCCTGCCGTCGGTCGTCATGGGCATCTGGGCGTTCTTTTATCTCACCGACAAGCCGACCGACGCCAAGTGGCTGACCGACGGCGAGAAGGCCACCCTCATCGCGTGCCTCAAACGCGACAACGAGGAGCGCGACCGCCGCGCCGCGCAAGGCAAGCTGCGCTCGGTGACGCGCGAAATCCTGACCCGCGACTTCCAGGCCATCTGTTTTGCCTATGGCTGCCTCATCGGCGCGACCAGCGCGCTGGGGAGCTGGATGCCGCAGATCCTCCACTCGACGCTCGCGCCGGGCACGCCGTTCTGGGTGATCGGCCTTTTGACCGCCGTGCCGCCGATTTGCACGCTCGCGACCATGCCGTTCTGGACGCGCCACGCCGACCGCAGCAAGGAGCGGTTCTGGCATTGCGTCGCGCCGATGCTCGTGGGCGCCTGCGGATGGGCGATCGGTGCGCTCGCGACCGACCCGTCGATCCGGCTCGCGGGCCTGGTGCTCGCCAATGTCTGCTGCGTCGCGGCGTGGCCCGTGTTCTTCACTTTGCCCTCGATGGTGCTGCCGCCCAAGGCGCACGCCGCCGGCATCGCCTATCTCAACGTGATCGGCATCGCCGGCACCGCCGTCACGCCGCTCATCATGGGCATCATGAAGGACTGGACCGGCACCTTCACGGCCTCGATGCTGTCGATCGCCGCGGTCATGGTGGTCGGAGCGGCCGCCATGTTCATCGTGCCGCGACGG
>DATJLY010000503.1:0-3906 GCA_035509095.1 Allostellaceae bacterium
CCGGCGCTCACCGCGTCGCGCAACCCGCTCGAGCTTGGCGCCGCCGCCGTGTTCGCGGTGCTGTTCGTGGCGACCTCGCTCGCCGCGGCGGTCGTGACGAGGCATTTCGGTGCCATGGGCATTTATGCGCTGGCCGCGGTCGTGGGCGTTACGGACATCAGCCCGTTCGTCTTGAACTTGGCGCAAGGCGGCGCGGCCGCCGTCCCCGCATCGGCGCTGGCGGCAGCGATCCTGATCGCGACCTCGTCGAACAACGTGCTGAAAGCCGGCTATGCCGTGGCGTTCGCGGGATGGCGCGCGAGCGCCGCCAGCGCCACGGTGCTGATGGCGCTGGCGCTTCTTGGCGTCGGAGCGGCGTTCGTCGTGACGCGGGTTTGAGGAGCAAGGCAAATGGCGCAGGGTCACGGCGATCGGTCCGGCGCGGCGCTGGCGCTCGCATCAGCCGCCCTCTTCGGCGCCAGCACCCCGCTTGCAAAGCTGCTGATCGGCGAGATTTCGCCCTGGCTTCTGGCCGGGCTTCTGTATCTGGGCTCCGGGATCGGGCTCGCCCTTCTTGCGCGGATTCTGCCGAGCACGGAAGAAAAGCTCGCTCGCGCCGACCTGCCATGGCTTTCCGCGGTCATCGCCACGGGCGGGATTTTGGGGCCGGTTCTGCTGATGCTGGGGCTGCGGACGACGCCGGCGGCATCGGCGGCGCTGCTCCTCAATCTCGAGGGCGTGTTCACCTTGGCGATCGCCTGGATCGTGTTCCGCGAGAATGTCGATCTGCGGATCGGGCTCGGCGCCGCGGCCATTCTCGCGGGCGCGGTCGTTCTGTCGGCCGGCGGACCGGTGGGCCGCGTCGGCTGGGGCGCCGGCGCGATCGCCCTTGCTTGTCTCGCCTGGGCCATCGACAACAATCTGACCCGCAAGCTGTCGAGCGCCGATCCGGTGCAGATCGCGATGATCAAGGGCCTTGCCGCCGGCAGCGTCAACATAGTGTTGGCGCTGCTGCTGCAAGTGACGTGGCCGCCGGCGTGGGCGGTGGGCGCGGCGGGGATCGTGGGGTTTTTGGGCTACGGGGTCAGCCTTGCCCTCTTTGTCCACGCCTTGCGCCATCTCGGCGCCGCGCGCACGACGGCCTATTTCTCGGCGGCCCCATTCGTCGGCGCCTTCATCGCCATCGTCGGGCTGGGCGAGCCCCTTTCGCTCTCATTCCTGGTGGCAGCACCGCTCGTCGCGATCGGGCTCTATCTCCATCTCGCAGAACGGCACGAGCATCCGCATCAGCACGAACCCTTGACCCACGCGCACCGCCATGTGCACGACACCCATCATCAGCACGGTCACGCGGCGGCCGATCCCCCAGGCGAGCCGCACACGCACACCCATGCCCACGCCCGGCTCGTGCATCAGCACCCGCACTTCCCCGACATCCACCACCGCCACGTGCATTAGTCGCCGGGGTAGCGGATCTCCACGATCTCGATCGGTTCGGGCCCGTTGGGGGTGCGGAGCTCGACCGTGTCGCCGCACCGCGCCTTCATCACCGCGCGCGCGATCGGCGAGATCCAGCTCACCTTGCCTTCGTCGAGATCGGCCTCGTCGATCCCCACGATGGTGACCGACCGCTCGGTCCCGCTTGCGCCGCAATAAGTGACGGTCGCCCCGAAGAAGATTTGCGCCCGGTTCTTCTGGCGCGCGGGATCGACCACTTCGGCCGATTCAAGGCGCTTGGTCAGGAACCGGATGCGCCGGTCGATCTCGCGCAGGCGCTGCTTGCCATAGATATAGTCGCCGTTTTCCGAGCGGTCGCCATTGCCGGCGGCCCAAGAGACGACCTCCACCACCTTTGGCCGCTCGATCCGCGCAAGCTGCGCCAGCTCCTCCTGCATGCGGCGGAAACCATCGGGCGTCATATAATTCTTGACCCCGGCCGGCAGCGCCGCAGGCTCGTCGCCGGACGATTCCGGCCCTTCATCGGTCTCTTTCGTGAAGGCTTTGCTCATCCCGCCGCTTGTCGTCGAAACGAGCGGCCGAAGTCAAGGGCGCTCGAGCCACGGCGTCAGTGGCTATCGAGAAAGGACCGCACCCTTTCGAAGTAGAGATCGGGCTCCTCGTCATGGGTGAAATGCCCGCCGCCGCGGATGACGGCAAGCTCGGCGCCCGGGATCGCCGCGGCGATCTGCTCGGAGACGTGGAGTGGCGTGCAGAAATCATTGTCGCCGCAAATGAGGAGCACCGGCTTGCGGATGCCGCCAAGCCGCGCCTCACCGTCATAGGTCATGACCATATCGGCGCGCATCAATGCGATGTCGCGGTCGCCGGACGCCGAGGCCGCGCGCTCGATCCAGGCGGCAACGTGGTCGGGATGCCGGTCGGTATAGCGGGGCGAGAACAGGAACAAGGCATAGGCGCTGAAAATGGTGTGCGGATCGGATTCCGCCAACAGCTTGCGGCGCAAGGTGAACTCGCGGCGCATGAAGCTGTCCATGCGCGCGAACGCCGACGACATGACGATGCCGCGCGTCAGCGGCGCATAGTCCAGCGCCAGGACCTGCGCGATCGCGCCGCCGGTCGACGAGCCCACGATATGCGTCGGCCCAAGATCGAGATGCCGCAGCAGTCCCGCCATGTCGGCCGCGTGCTGTTCGATCGTATAGCCGCCCTTCGCGCGCGTCGTCCGCCCGGTGCCGCGATGATCCGGCAGCACCACGAAATAATGTCGGGCGAATCGGGCGACCTGCGCGCTCCAGCTCGCGCCGGTGCCACCCAAGCCCGCGATCAGCATGACCGGCGGATTCGCGCGATCGCCATGGGTTTCGTAATAGAGCGTGATGCCCTCGGTCTCGAGCGTGGCCATGGAAAAACCCTCCTTGCGGTCGCGGTTTGGGATACACTTAGATCCAATGATTATTAGATAATCTAATTATTAGGATATCGAATGTCAAGCGTCCGCGTGAATCGCTATGTGCCGATCGTCCGCGACTTCGCCGCGCGCGTCGCCCTGTTCCACGACGCGCTGGCCCAGACCATGGGCCTCAACGCGACCGACGTGAAAATCCTGCGCCTCATGGGTGCACGGGCGATGACACCGGGCGCGCTCGCGGCGGAATCGGGCTTGACGGGCGCCGCCGTCACGGCGCTCGTCGACCGGCTCGAAGCGGCCGGATATGTCACCCGCACGCGCGATGCCGACGACCGCAGGAAGGTGACGGTGCGGACGGTCGCGGCCCGCCTCGTCGAGCTCGATCGCCTCTATTCCGGCCTTGGCGTCGAGATGACGCGGCTTCTCGGCACTTATGACGCACGCCAGTTCGCGGCCATTCTCGACTATCTCACCAAGGGCACGGAAATTCTGGAGCGGCAAACACTGGAGCTGCGGGGATCCGGCAAGCAGCCGCCGTTGCGGCGGGCGCGGCCGCGCGCCTAGGCTTCTTTGCCATGCCGCCGGTAGAAAGCGCCTGCCTTGGGTATCTTGCGCCCGAAGGCTTCGTCGATGTGCTGCGCCAAGAACTTGCCGGCGATGCGGTTCGCGAGGTGCATGGCCGCCTCGTTCTCGTCGATGGGCTTGAGCGGCCCGTCGCGTGGGTTGCCAATGTGTGGAGAAATCCGGTGCGGATTCCGATCCGCTCGATCGGTGACGGCGCGAAGAAGCTGCGCGCGATTCAGCGGAACTGGGCGCTCTATTCGGTTGCCGCGCATCGCCGTGCGGCGCTCATCGCGGAGCAATTGCCCGCCGTGTCGGCGCGGCCGGTGATGTTTGGCGCGCCGGCGCCCAAGGCTCCGCTCGGTTCCTGGACCCTGCTCGACGCCGAAACGATCCTCGCCTCGCCTTCCTGCTCGAACCCGTTTCCGAACGGCGAGGTGCGCTTTGTCGAGGACCGGAAAGCGCCGCCGAGCCGCGCCTATCTCAAATTGTGGGAG
>DATJLY010000504.1:0-4408 GCA_035509095.1 Allostellaceae bacterium
CGATAACGGCCGCCGCCCGTGCCGCCATGTCACTTCCATCCGCGGCCGAACGACATCGCCGTTGATTCGCGCGGCGATGGCTACGCCTCCGAAGCGAATCCAACGCTTCACTCCAGTCAACGGCGCGCCACAATAAACTCGAGAGGAGCGAAGCCCGTGAGCCAATATCGCCTCGTCACGCTTGGGATCGCGCTTGCCCTCGCGGCGGCCTGGTCCGTCGCGACCGGCAATGCCGCAAGCAGGGAGAAATATTTCAACCTCACGTCGACCGATTTCAGAGACGGCGGCAAGCTGCCGCAGAAATTCTCCGGCAACAACCCGCAGAACAAGAACTGCGACGGCCAAAACATCTCGCCCGAGCTGAGCTGGTCGGGAGCGCCCGAGGGCACCAAGAGCTATGCCCTGATGCTCTACGACACTGCGGGCCGCGCACCGCTCGGCGTCGTGCATTGGCTCGCCTACGACATTCCCGCGACCAAGACCTCGCTCAAGGAAGGCGAGGCCACCCACCCCTCGCCCGACTTCAAAGGCGGCAAGAGCACGATGAACCTGCCGACCTATTTCGGTCCCTGCCCGAAGCGAGGCGAAAAAGCTCACCCCTATGTCTTCACGGCGATGGCGCTCGACCTGCCGCCCGACGCGCTCATCCCGGGGCTCGACCAGCAGGCCCTCTACGACGCCGTGAAAGGCCATGTGCTGGCCTCGGTGAGCCTCGTTTCACGCTACGGCCACTGAACCCGGAAGACAGGAGCCGCCATGCCGCAAGAGCTCGACGAGACGCGCGCCACGGCGCATCTTCCCGGCGTCGATGTCGAGATCGTGCACCGGCGCGCGGAGGACGCGAGCGCGGAGATGATCACGATCAGCCTGCGCGCCGCGCCTTCCTTCGAGGCGTTTGGCCGCTATCTCGAAGCGGCGAACCCGCTCATCGCCTGGGCGCGCTTCATGGAGCTGGCGTGGCAGCCCTGGCTGGGCGCCTTTCTGCCGCCGCAAGGTGGCACCAAGCGCTGAGGCGGCATCATTTCCGGCGGCCGCCGCTGCGTTCGGCGAGGATGCGGTCGAATTCCGCGAGCCGCCCGGCGGCGCGGCCGAACACGGTCCCGGGCGGATAGGTTCCATCCGGACCGGCGACCCCGGCCGGCATACCCAACAACAATTCGATCGCCTCCTCGACCGTCGTCACGGACCAGAGGTGGAACCGGCCGGCCGCCACCGCGGCGGCGATCTCGTCCTGAAGCATGATCTGGCTGCGGTTCGCATCCGGCACGATCACGCCCTGGGTCCCGGTCAGGCCGCCGGGCTTGCCGCTGCAAGCACGGTAGAAGCCCTCGATCTTGCTATAGGCGCCGCCGATCGCCTGCGCCTGGCCGGCCTGGTTGACCGAGCCGGTGATGGCGATGTCCTGCCGCAGCGGCACCTGGGCAAGGTCCGATAGCGTCGCGATCAGCTCGGCCATCGAGGCGCTGTCGCCTTCGACGCCGCCATAGCTCTGCTCGAACGTGATCGAGCAGGTGAAGGAAAGCGGCCGGACCTGGGCGAAGCAGCCGGCAAGATACCCTTGCAGGACCATCGCGCCCTTCTGCTGGATCGGACCGCCCAGCGCCACGTCGCGCTCGATGTTGATGATGCCCTCGCGCCCCACCGAGGCACGGGCCGTGATCCGCACCGGCGTGCCAAAGCGGCGGTCGCCCATGTCATAGACCGTGAGACCATTGACCTGCCCCGGCACCGCGCCCGCGGTGGCGATCATGACTTCGTTGTCGACGATGGCGCGGAGCACGCGATCCTCGATCCGCGAATTGCGGCGCTGACGCGCGGAATACGCTTCGCGCACCGCCGCCTCGGTCAGCGTGCGCACCTTGGCCCGGGCGTCGCGCACCGCCGCCTCGGCGACGAGATCTTCGATCAGCTCGATCCGCGAGGTGAGACGCTCCCGCCGCTCGGCCCACCGAGCCGCGAGGCCGAGAAGCCGCGCCACCGCTTCCGAGCTCGCGCCATCGAGGCCACGGGCCCGCGCCATCGCCGTGATGAGGCCGCCATAGACCGCGAGATTGTGCGGCGAGGCGTCCATGTCGCTGTCGATGTCGGCCTTGATCTTGAAATAGACGAGGAAGTCGGGGTCGCCGCTGAAGAACAGCGAATACCAGCGCGGCGCGCCGACGATCACCACCTTGACGTCGAGCGGAATCGACTGCGGATGGGGCGCGCCCGCGATCGGCAGCATCTGCGCGCGCTGCAGCTCTTCGATATCGATCCGACCGTCGCGGAGCGCCGCCTTGAGGAACGACCAGGCGACGGGATTGGCGGCAAGCGCCTCGGCGCGCAGCACCAGGACCCCGCCATTGGCGTGATGCAGCGCGCCGCACCGGACCAGTGTGAAGTCGGTCTCCACCGTGCCCTGCGCCTGTCGATATTCGATCCGGCCGAACAGGTTCTCGTAGGTGGGATTGCTTTCGAGCACCACCGCGGGATGGTCCTTGCCCGCATTGTCGACCAGCAGATTCACGGCATAGCGCTGCTCAGGCGGCTCGAACGCCGGCGCCGCCGGCTCGGGTGCGGCGGGGCGGAAGCGGGCCGGCGTCTCGATCATGTCGGCGCGCGCGTCGGCGAGCCATTGGGCAAGACCCGCCGCCGCGGCGAACTCGGTCTTGAGCGCGTCGAGCGGCGGGCCCACCACCTCTTCCGCGATGGTGCGGTTCAAGATTTCGACGGACTGGGTGAGATGCGCGCGGGCGTCGATCGCGCGCCGCTGGAGCCGCGAGAACGCGGCCGCGAGCTCGCGGTCGGCGGCCTCGCCAAGTGGCGTCTCGGGCGCGCCGGCGGGACGCGCGAGGCGCATCCCGCCATCCTGCTGCTCTTCGAGCTCCATGCCATAGCCGCGCGCGGTCTGGCGCAGCTGTTCCATCTCTTGTGTCACCTCTCCCTGCGCGGCCTCGCGCAGCGCCTGGAACCGGGTCTGAAACGCTTCGCCGCTGAAGGCGGCGGTCAATGCCTCGCGCAGGCGCGGCACGAGCTGTGCCATGCGGTCGCGGAACTGCCTTCCCATGCCGGCCGGCAGCTGGAACGGGACCGGGCTCGCGGGATCGCGGAAGTTCTTGAGATAGATCCAGTCGAACGGCGCGGGCCACGACTGCACCGTCTCGCCAAGATAGGCGAGCGTCGCCGTCATGCGCCCGGAGCGATCCTCGCCAATGACGAAGATATTGAAGCCGATGCCGGTCACCGAGAGGCCGAAATCGAGCGCCTCTCGGGCCCGGCGGTGGCTGTCGAGAGTGAATATCTCGGCTTGCGGCGTGGGCTCAAAAGAGAATCGCGGCATCTCGACTTCTGCCGCCTCAAGCACGCGCGCCGTCATATCTGCCGTCCCCCCTGACCCGCGGACGCTAGCCTACGTCACCCCTGCGAGCTATCGACGAGACGCCGCAGCACATCAAGACGCAAGGGCACGGGCGTGCCGAGCCATAGCGCAAACTTGGCGTGATCGAGATAGGCGTCCCCGCTTAAGGGGTGAACAAGGATGCTGAGCTCGCCCCGATTGAGCATGAGCCACGGCACGATGCGCGGGAATTCCGCTGCGGCGAACGCGACCTGATACATCGAGATGGGATGGGGTCCGACCGCCTCGTCGTGCCAGCGCCCGAGCTGGGCCGCAAAGCGCGCCCCGATCCCTTCGCGAATGCTGGCCGCGAGCGCACGCGTATGCGGTGCATAATAGATGTGGGCGTGGTATCCCTCGATCGTCGCGGCGTCGGCGAAAGCTTGCTCCATGATCCCCTTCCCGGCGTCGACGCGGGCGCGCCGCGCGCGCACCTGAACACGTCATCAGAGAGGAAGCCTAGCATGGCATCGGACGATCTTCATCGCCTCAAGGCTCGCGCCATGCGGGGCGGTCTCGCTTCCCTCGCAGTGGCGGCGCTGACCGCGTGCACGTCGCTCGGACCGTTCGAAGGACCGCAACCAAGCGCCGACGAGCACGCGCTCTGCTATACCCGCGCCGCCGCGACCCCGGATCAGCTCCACACCACCGCACGCACCGCGTGCGGCGGCGGCGAGGTGCATTTCCTGAAGCAGGAGACGGACCTGTCCGCCTGTCCGCTGTTGACGCCGGTTCGGCTCTACTTCACGTGCGGAGCGGGCTGAACGACAGGCAAAAAAAGCCCTCGCGGAGGCGACCCGCGAGGGCCCTGTTCGCGCGACGTGGGATCAGCCTTTGTCGCCGCCCATTGCATCGGGCTTCTTGGTGGCCGCGGGCTTCTTCGCCTTCGCGACCTTGTGGGTGGTCTTCTTGGTCTTGGCGACGTGCTTTTTCGTGCTCTTGGTCGGCGCCTTGGCCATGCTCTTTGGAGCCATGGTCTGCGGGGCCGAGGTCTGAGGTGCAGCGGGTGCCGGGGCCTGAGTCTGGGCCTCG
>DATJLY010000505.1:0-3372 GCA_035509095.1 Allostellaceae bacterium
GGATGAAGCCCGGAGCGCCGCCCGGGAAGGTCGCGCCCGCCACCACCAGCGTCTGATCCCCCATCGTGTCGCGCGCGCCTTCCATCCCGTCGGCCAGCAGCACGAACGGATTGGCCTTGAGCTCCTCGCCCATCATGCGCATCGCACGATAGCGCTCGCCGGCCAGCAATGGATCGAACGGCGCCCAGCGCGGGCCGATCTCGCTCTGATAGTCATGCAAGATCGCGCGGACATCGGCGCGTATGCAGTCGATATGGATGTGAAGCTGCTCTTGCGAGCGCGCATGGGCCGAATTGATCGCGAGCGCGATCATGTCGCGCGCGACCGGCCGCTTCAGCACGTCATCGACGTAACGGCGGGCGCGCCAGGCATCGGCGAAATAATTGGGCGCGTCGGGCGCGATGATCGACGGCGTCTCGATGCCTTCGACGCGGCCCGTCGGGATCAGCAGATACTGCGTCGCGCCGACCAGATCCTTCAAGACGGCATAGCCGTGGTCCTCGCCGTGCGAAAGATCGACCAGGGTGCAGGGCGCCGGACTGCCATGCTGCTGCTCGTCCGGCACGCACAGCCCATGCACGATCTTCCACAGCGCGTCGGGGTTGATCGTCTGCGCCGAAGCGGGCGCCGCCAGGGTGAGCGCCGCCGCGACGATCGCACCGAACCGCATGGGGCGCGTCCCTAGCGCCGGAGGTCGAGCGCGGCGGTCAGGTCGCCCATCGGCTTTTCCCCGTGCGCCACGAGCGCCTTGTTGCGCGCGGCAAGGCCGGGAAGCGTCGGCAGGCCGAAGCGCCGCGTGATGAAGCGCAGGATCGAGGTCGTGTCGTATTGGGTGTGGTCGACATGGCCGCGCCGCGCATAGGGCGAGACGATGATCAGCGGCACGCGCGAGCCCGGGCCCCAGCGGTCGCCCTTGGGCGGCGCGACATGGTCCCAATATCCACCATTCTCGTCATAGGTGACGAGGATGAGCATGTGTGGCCATTGCTTGCTCTTCTGCAGATGCGCGATCACGTCGGCGATGTGCTTGTCGCCCGCGAGGACCGAGGCATAGCCCGAATGTTCGTTGAGGTTGCCCTGCGGCTTGTAGAACGTGACCTGCGGCAAATTCCCATCGTCGATCGCCTTGATGAACTGAACCCCGTCGAGGCCGCCGTCGCGCAGATGCTCGGCCCGCGCCTTGGTGCCGGGCGCCATGTCGGCGAAATAATTGAACGGATGATGATGATACTGGAAGAAGATCGGCCGCTGCGCCGCGTCGCGCGAATCCAATGCTTGCTGCCACGCGCCGCTGTACCAGGCCCAACTGATCCCCTTCGCGGACAGAAGATCGCCGATCGTCTGCTGCGTCTGCGGCGGCAGGGTCGAGGGGTCGGCCGGATCGGCGAGCGCGGGATCGCCGCCCGGCGCCGGCTTGACGGCCGATGGCTGATAGGGCGGCTGCATCGTGTTGACGGCATAAAAGTCGGGCGTGATGGTGCCGTTATTGACGAATTTCGGCACCCCGTCGCGCGCCGATTTCGGCGAATCGGCGGCGAGCGTGAGACTGACGCCGTCCGGATTGACCGCGGCGATCTTGGTCTTGGCGGGCGACTGATCGGCGTTCGGGTATTTCGGCGTGCAGGCGCAGATGAGCCATTGGTGATTGAGGAACGAGCCGCCGAACGCGCCCATGAAATAATTATCGGCGATCTCGTACCGCCGCGCGATCTGCCACAGCGGCAGGTTCCGCGCGTCGTTCTTGTAATAGCCCATGACGAGCCCGCCCGAATCGGCAAAGGCCGCGAACTTGTCGTTCTTGCCGCCGTCGATCTGCATCTGGTTCTGATAGAAAAGATGCCACAGATCGCGGGTGACGACAGACAGCGGCTGGTCGAAGCCCTTTGGGTCGTCGATGGCAAAAGGATGGTTCGGCAGATGGTCGGTCTCGGCCTGGGTGACGGGCGGGGTCACGCCGGCAGCCGTGAGGCCGGTCCAGATGGGCGGCAGCTCGCGGAGGATCGAGCCGTCGCGGTCACGCTGAAGCGCACGCTGCGCGGTGACGTGGTTCCAGCCATTGGCGCCGGGAAAGTATCCGTAGAGATTGTCGAAGCTGCGGTTCTCGGCATAGATCACCACCACGGTGTCGATCTTGTCGATGGCGGCGCGCCGCGCGGTTTGCGCATCCGCCACGCCGGCAGCAAACGCGCCGGCGGCCAGGATCGTCGCCATGACCATGCGCTTCATCGCGTCATCCTTCGGGGAGGTCGAAAGAGGCCGGCACTCTAGCAATGTCGCCATGTCACTTTCATGACGGTCGCACATCGTCGCATGTCCTGGCAATGGCCGCGCGATTGGGGCACATCTTGCGCGATGCGGCTGCTCGCCTTCCTTGCCTTGCTTGGCTTGACCGTGTTCGCTGCGGCGCATGCCGGCGATCCCGCCGCGGGCGGCATGACGCGGGCCGAGGCCTATCGCCAGGCCCGCATCCTGACCGCGCTGGGCAAAAGACTGTTCTTCGATCCTTCGCTGTCGGCATCGGGCCGGCAGGCCTGTGCCACATGCCATGATCCCGCGCATGGGCTGGGGCCGCCCAATGATCGTGCGGTTCAGCTTGGCGGCAAGGACCTGACGGCGCCCGGCATCCGCGCCGTGCCGACGCTCAAATATCTCCAGTCGGTGCCGCAATTCAGCGAGCATTATTACGAAGGAGACGAAGAGGGTGACGCCAGCGTCGATAACGGTCCGACCGGCGGGCTCACCTGGGACGGTCGGGTCGATCGCGGACGCGATCAGGCGCGGCTGCCGCTGATGTCGCCTTACGAGATGGCGAATGGCGGCCCCGACGATGTGGTGGCGGCGGTGCGCCGATCGCCGCTCGGCGCAGCGTTCGGCCGCGCATGGCGGGTCATCGGCGGCGATCCCTTCGCCCTCATCACCAAGGCGCTCGAGGCCTATGAGGAAAGCGCCCAGGATTTCTATCCCTATAGCAGCAAGTACGACGCCTGGCTCAACGGCAAAGCGACCTTGTCGCCGGCCGAGGCGCGCGGGCTTGCGCTGTTCGAAGCGCCCGAGAAAGGCAATTGCGCGCACTGCCACAAAAGCCGACCCGATCTCGACGGCTCGCCGCCGCTCTTCACCGACTTTGGCTTCGTCGCGTTGGGCGTGCCGCGCAATCCCGACATCCCCGCCAACCGCGACAAGGACTATTACGATCTCGGCCTTTGCGGCCCGGTGCGGACCGACCTTGCCGATCATCCGGACTATTGCGGCATGTTCAAGGCGCCGACCTTGCGCAACGTCGCGCTGCGGACGACGTTTTTCCATAACGGCGTGTTCCACAGCCTGAAGCAGGTGATGGAATTCTATGCCCAGCGCGATACCGATCCCGGC
>DATJLY010000506.1:0-2563 GCA_035509095.1 Allostellaceae bacterium
AATGCCGGGGGACATGATGCCCGGACCGCCCGGGGAACAGGTTGCAAGCCTGCCCGCGGGCTCCGCCTCCCGCCCCACCGCCGCAGTTTGCCTCCGCGGCGGCGTCCTTTCGTGGGCGAGATGATTCATTCCCCGAATGTAATCGAAACGGGGACGAGGATGATCTCTATTTCAAGGACACACTATCGCGCCACCTCTCCCCGTGGACGGAGGTGAAGGCTACGCTGCGGCGGGTACGGGCGGAGAACGCCGCACCCTCCCCGCGGATGCCGACGGCGCGAATGGCGATGCCGCAAATCGACGCAACCGGCGGCTTTTAAATCTGCTAACCTTTGCCCGCCAACGGGCGTGCGGACCGCAAGCCGACACCCCGGCAACCAACAAAATTTGCGCGACATCAGGGAGGGAAGCCATGAGAAAGCTTTATGCCGTTCTCGTCGCCGCCGCTGCGGCCGCGACGTTGTTTGCCGTCAAGGTCTATGCCGACGACTATCCGACCCGGCCGATCACCATGGTCGCGGTGTTCGGGCCCGGCAGCGCCTCCGACACCATCTGCCGCATCATCGCCGATCCGCTGAGCAAGGCGCTCGGCCAGCCGGTGGTGGTCGAGGACCGGCCCGGCGCCGACGGCGCGGTCGCCGCGCAATACGTGCATCACCAGCCGGCGGACGGCTACACCTTACTGATGGCGACCAATTCGCCGCTGTCGGCCGACCCGTTCCTGCACAAGGTCGACTACGACGTGGAGCGGGATTTTGTGCCGGTCACCCGCGTCGGCAGCTTCACGCTGATGCTGGTGGTCAATCCGAACCTGCCGATTCATACGGTGAAGGACCTGATCGCCTATGCCAAGGCGCATCCGGGGCAATTGTCGTTCGCCTCGGGCAACACCGCCGGCATCGTCGGCGGCGACACGCTGGCGAAATGGGCCGGCATCAACGTCATTCACGTGCCGTACAATTCGACGCCGCCGGCGCTCGAAGACATCATCGCCGGGCGGGTGTCGATGATGTTCGCCGACTTCACCACGGCAATGCCGCATGTGGCCGCGCATACGCTGCGCGCCATCGCGGTGTCGCGGATCAAGCGAAGCTCGCTGTTCCCGGATCTGCCGACCATGGACGAATCCGGGCTGAAGGGCTTCAACCTCGACGCCTGGGCGGGACTGGTGGCGCCGACCGGCGTGCCGAAAAGCGTGATCGACAAGCTCAATCCGGCGCTGCGCAAGATCATCGATTCGCCGGAAGTGCAGCAGAAGTTCAAGAATGTCGGCTTCGAGGGCTTCTCGTCGACGCCAAGCGAGCTGGGCGATTACATCAAGGCCCAGCTCGTCGAGTGGAAGAAGATGGTCACGGACGCCAACATCCAGGCGGATTGAAGCGGTCTTCCCCTTCTCCTCTCCCCGCGAGCGGGGAGAGGAGACTTATGCCGCGCGGCGCTCGTTCTCATGCTGCGCGGCGAGCACCTTGGCGGCGGCCGCGGCGCGCCGGCGCAGCGCATAGACGTGGGTGAATTCGGCGCCGAGCAGCACGATCTGCGAGGAGTAATAGACCCAGATCAGCAGGATCACGATCGAGGCCGCCGCCCCATAGGTGGAATCGAGCGCGAGGCGGCCGATATAGAGGCCGATCAGAAATTTGCCGATCTCGAACAGCGCCGCGGTGAGCACGGCGCCGGGCCAGACCTCGCGCCACGCGACCGCGGCATCGGGCAGCCATTTGAACATCATGGCGAAGACGAAGGCGATCACCGCGAGCGAGACCAGCGAGCCGACGATCTGAAAGCTCGACGCCGCGCCGAGAAAGGCGCTCGCCGCGGCAAGCCCGGCGGTGAGCAAGAGCGACACCAGAAGCAGAAAGCCGAGCGCCAGCACGGCGGCGAGCGAGACCAGATACGAGCGCAGGAACGGCCACAGCCCGCTGATCTTCTTGGCGTCGACCTCCCAGACGGTGTTGAAGGCGTCCTTAAGCTGGACGACGACGCCGAGCGCCGAGGCCAGCAGAATGACGGCGCCGAACAGCGTGGCGAGGAGGCCCTGCTCCGGCTTGCTGGCGCCGATCAGCATGGCGTCGACGGCCTTGGCCGCGGTGTCGCCGAGCATGCCGCGCAATTGCGCCTCGACCTGCCCGCGCGCGGCGTCGGGGCCGAAGACGAGGCCGGCGACCGCCACCGCGATGACCAGCACCGGGCCGAGCGAGAACACCGAGTAATAGGCGAGCGCCGCGCCCTGGCGGCCGTCCTTGTGGCCGACCCAGTCGTTGCCGGCGTCGCGGAACAGAAGCCAGATTTTTTTCAGCATCGGCAGCTCGATGCTGTCTCAACGTGATGCCGGGGCGCGGGTTCCTGGGGAGAGGAGCCCGGGCATGTCCACCTCCCGCGGCGGGGAGCGGTCGACTTTCGAGCGGCAGCGAGAAAGTCAGCGCGTAGGATGGGTGGGCAAAGCGATACCCATCATAGTGCGGCGAGGATGGATGATGGGTTTCGCAAGAGCTCAACCCATCCTACGGGCTCGCATTGTCGCGCGCGACCTCTCCCCACCGGGGAGAGGTGAAATAAGCCACCG
>DATJLY010000507.1:0-2053 GCA_035509095.1 Allostellaceae bacterium
TCGAGCCAGGTGAGGTTATAGGGCTCGGCCGCCTTGGCGATGCGGATGAAGCCTTCGGTCCGCTGGCTGAAATTGAGATCGCATAGTATGCCGGGGCCGGGCCCAAGCCCGTCGCGGAACGCCGACAGCACGTCCGTCACCGAAGCGACGATGCGCGCATCGGCATTGCGCTCCAGAAAACCGGGCGCGATGCGGAACCCGCCATTGAAGCTCCGCGGCTCCGCCCCGTCGAAGAAGATCGGGTTGGTCTTGATCGCCTTGAACCCGCGCTCGAGCGCCTCTTCGCCAAGCCGCTTCAGATCATCGCGCCCGCGAATGCGCGGCTTGCCCAGATGCTTCTCGAAGAAGTCCGGGAAGCGCAGCCGGAACATGCCGCAATGGGACCAATAGACGGTGATGCGGTCGCGCACCGCGCCGCCGAACAACTGGCATACCGGCACGTTCAAGGCCCGCGCTTTCACGTCGATGCAGGCATTCTCGATGGCGGCGATCGCCTGGGCATTGAGGCCGCCCGCGGCAAGCCGCGTCACGGCATGAAGCGTCGCGTTGAGGCGCGCCACGTCGCGCGGGTCCATCCCGACCACGATCGGCGCGAATTTCTGGATCATCTCGGTCGTGCCGCCAGCGCCGAACCCATCGCTATATTCGGACCAGCCGACGAGCCCTTCATCGGTGGAGAGCTTCAGGAACGAGAAGGTCCGCCAACCGCCATCGGCATGCAGGCTTTCGAGCTTGGTGATCTTCATCCAAGGCCTCCGATCGCATAGGCGAGCGCGTCGCCCCTCATGTAGCGCTTGAGATTGGCCACCGCGACATCGGCAAGTCGCGCGCCGCCTATCGGGCCGGATGATCCCGCCACGTGCGGCGTGATGATGAGATTGGGCGCAGCCCACAGCGGATGGCCGGCGGGCAGCGGCTCGGGTTCGGTCACGTCGAGACCGGCGCCGGCAAGCGTGCCGTCGTTCAGCGCCGCCGCAAGCGCGGCCGTATCGACGAGCGCGCCGCGCGCAATATTGACGAGCACCGCGCCGCGCTTCATCCGCGCAAACTCCTTGGCGCCGATCAGGTTCCGCGTCTCGGCCGAAAGCGGCAGCGCCAGGATGACGGCGTCGGCGCGCGGCAGCACATCGGCGAGCGCGTTGGCGGGATAGACCGTGTCGGCGAGCGCGTTCGGCACGCCGCGGCGCGTCACCGCGACGATCCGTGCGCTCATCGCCCGCGCGATCCGCGCGATCGCAGCCCCGATACTGCCGAATCCCACGATAAGGACCTCGCCTCCGAACGGGATCGACATTTTGGCGCTCATCGCGCGGTCCCAGCGCCCAGCCTCCTTGTTCGCGACGCAATCGACGAGGCGCCGCTCGAGCGCGAGCATGAGAGAGATCGCGTGGGTCGCAACGGCCGGCGCATAGGCATCGCCTGCGCCCGTGACCACAATCTCCCGCGGCACGCCGAATTCCTGCAACGCGTCATAACCCGCGGTCAAAAGCTGCAGCCATTTGATGCCGCTCTTGCCGGCGCCGAGCGCCGCCGCAAGGGGCGCGGTGTAGACCGGGTTGGGGCACATCAGAACGTCGTGTTGGGCGAGCGCGCGGATCGTGGCGTCGGTATCCGGCGCGACCGTCAGGTGGACGCCCGGCATCTCCTTCAGCGCGGCCACGATCTCGACCCGGCCAAGGCTGGCGCACAGAAGGACGCGAACAGGATCGGTCATGGTTCACTCATAGACGATCGCGTGGCGGCCATCCAGAGGACGAGATAGGCCGGAGGCTCCCCATGACCTCGTGCCGCTTTTGACAAGAAGTCAATTCTGGCTATCATCTAGCCTGAATGAGGTTTGAGATCATTTTGGCGCCGGAAGCGGTTGACGATCTCAGAAATCTTCGAGCGGACCGACGGGCGGCCGTAGGAGAGGCGATCGAGACGCATCTACGGCACGAGCCCATGAAGACCAGCCGGAGCAGGATCAAGCGGCTTCGAGAGGTTGGTCGGCCTCATTATAGGTTGCGTGTGGGAGAAATCAGGATCTTCTACGATGTTTCGGACGGCACCG
>DATJLY010000508.1:0-2150 GCA_035509095.1 Allostellaceae bacterium
CACCTTCTTCTCCCTCCAAGCTCGTGCGGAACCCGGTGTGATGCCGCGTGTGCTCGAGCTCTTCGCCAAGCGCGGGCTGGTGCCGGAACTGTGGCACAGCGCCGTCGTTCGCAGGCGCCTGACGATCGATATCGAGGTCGCCGGACTTGGCGATACGAGTGACTATGTCGCGAATTGCCTGCGCCAGATCACCGGTGTCGAGGTCGTGTTGACCGCCTGAGGGAGCCCCGCGTCGATGGCCTTTGTCGACCGCATCCGCCACTGCAACAGCTTTGACCCGGCGCGGGTCATGCCGCTCTGGGCGGGCGAGCACCGTATCGGCTGGCTGCGGCGCGACAACGCGGAGGTGCTGACGCGGCACCGCGACCTCTTTGAGGTGAACCGCGATACGGCCCGTCTGCTGGCGAAGGGTGACTGTCCGACGGTGAGCCGCGCGGTCGGCCGTGTGGTCGACATGCTGGTTGCCGAGCAGCGCATACCGAAATGGCGCAACGAGACCTTTGATGTCGCGCCGCGCTGGGGCGACGAGCCGATCCTTCGCCTCGACCGCGGCGCGGTGCCGTTTTTCGGGGTGCGCGCCTATGGCGTCCACCTCAACGGCTATCGCCGTGACGGCGACCGGTATTCGCTGTGGATCGGCAAACGCGCACCAAACAAGCTGGTCGATCCCGGGAAGCTTGACAACATGGTCGCCGGCGGCATCGGCAACGGCCACGGTGCAGCAGCGACGCTGGTCAAGGAAGCCGGGGAGGAAGCGTCTCTTCCCGCGGCCCTCGCGGAGCGCGCGATCGCGACTGGCGCCCTCACCTACCGCATGGAAACCAAAACCGGCATCCGCGACGACGTGATGTTCGTCTACGACCTCGAAGTGCCTGACGATTTCACGCCGCATAACGATGATGGAGAAATCGCCACGTTCGAGCTGATGCCGCTGGCGACCGTGCTTGAGCGCATTCGCGCGACGGCCGACTTCAAGTTCAACGTGAACCTGGTCATCCTCGATTTCGCGATCCGTCACGGCGTGTTGCGGCCGGACGAGCCGGAATATCTCGACGTCGCCAACGGGCTTCACCGCCCGCTCGATTGAGCTTTCTCCAGGATTTCCGCCGGGCTCGCGCCGGCGTCGCGCATGGCGCGGATCGTCAACGCCTGGTCGCGTTTGGCAAGGCGCCTGCCGCTCGCGTCGGTCAACAGCGGATGGTGTCGGTAAGCCGGCACCGGCAAGCCGAGCAGCGCCTGCAGCAGACGGTGAGTATGCGTTGCGGCGTAGAGGTCGACGCCGCGCGTGACCAAAGTCACGCCCTGCAATGCGTCGTCGACCGTGACCGCGA
Organism: Allostellaceae bacterium; assembly: GCA_035509095.1. Lineage (GTDB taxonomy): Bacteria > Pseudomonadota > Alphaproteobacteria > ATCC43930 > CGMCC-115725 > DATJLY01. Next base: position 1,332 of record DATJLY010000508.1, read on the forward strand.
GGTGATAGCTCGTCGGCACCTCCTTGCGCGCCAGGACGACATCGCCGAGCGACGCTGGATCGGCGGCGACCCGTCGCCCGTCCTCGCACCAATAAAGCGCACCGCTGCGGGCGAGCGCCGCCGTGACGTCGAGCCGGAGCGCGTAATCGCCGTAGCCGGCGATGCGCTCGGCCCGCTCGTTTGCCGACAGGCGCTTGCAGGTTCCCGGATAAACCGGACCGTCATCGCCCTGCGGCGCGCCCCCGGCGCGGGCGATTTCGGCCTGAATTTCCTTTCGCGTACAAAAGCACGGATAAAGCAGACCATCGTTATTGAGCCGGTTGAGCGCAGCGCGATAATCGGCGAAATGCGTGGACTGCCGGCGTACCTCGCCATCCCAGTCGAGACCGAGCCAAATCAGGTCCTCGCGGATCGCCGCGTCGAATTCCGGACGGCACCGGCCGGTGTCGATGTCCTCGATACGCAGCAGAAACCGCCCGCCGGCGGCGCGGGCGGCGTGCCACCCCTCCCAGGCCGAGCGGACATGACCGAGATGGAGATAACCCGTCGGGCTCGGGGCAAAACGGGTCACGATTTCAGTTTGCTGCATAAGTTCAACGCATGGTTCGAGACGCGCCTTTGGCGCTCCTCACCATGACGGATGTTGTTGCGTGGCATAAAGAAAGATCGTCATCCTGGAGGAGGGCGCACAACGCCCGTCTCGAAGGACGCAGCGACCTCGTCGGAGAGCGACATGAACCTCACTTTGTCCGGGCCCTCTCATCCGCCACATTCCGGCGGCAAGCCAAAGCGTCTGGTGATCTTGCTGCACGGGCTGGG
>DATJLY010000509.1:0-18764 GCA_035509095.1 Allostellaceae bacterium
CCCGGCTGCACGTTGGGCGCCCCCGCGAGAACCGCCCAGACCATCACGGCGCTTTGCACGTACCCGATATCGACGCCGAACTTGGAGATGTCGCCGGTGTAGTGCTCGGTCATGTTCGACGAGGCCGAAAAGCTGCAATTGACGGCGCGGGAAGAGCCGAAAATGAATCCAAAGCCGCTCGCAACGTTGCAAGACAGAACGCCGACCTTCACCCCGGCGTCCGCGAAAGCCTGAGGCGCCGATGCGAGGGTACCGAGCGCCAACACGGCGGCGCCAACCGTCAACCCAAATTTCTTGTGTCCCATGATGCCGCGTCTCCTATTCAAGTCGTGACAATTCCCCTGAAACAGGGACCCGCCTTCGCGAGCGCGCGATCTTGTACGCGAATAACCGCAACGCGGATTGGACGATTTCGTTGCATTTGTGCCCGGCCCGACCGGCAACTTCCCTCGTGAGGGCGGCATTCCCATATTGGGCGGCGAGGAGACCCCACCATGTTGGACGATACCTTAACCATCCGCCCGGTCGCGAAGGTCGTACGCGGGATGCCCGCAAGCGACGGCGCCGGCGTGAAGCTTCACCGCGTGATCGGGACGCCCACTGTGCCGGACGTCGATCCGTTCCTCTTGCTCGACGAGTTCCGCTCGGACGAAGGCGCCGATTATGCCGCCGGATTTCCGGACCACCCTCATCGCGGGTTCGAGACCGTGACCTATGTGCTCGCCGGCCGCATGCGCCATGGCGACAATCGCGGCAATAGCGGTCTCCTGACCGCCGGCAGCGTCCAATGGATGACGGCCGGACGCGGCATCGTCCATTCCGAAATGCCGGAGCAGGAAAACGGGCTGATGTGGGGATTCCAGCTCTGGGTCAATCTGCCGGCGAAGGACAAGATGATCGCGCCGCGCTATCAGGACATCGCACCCGACCGCATCCCCAAGGCGGCGCTTGCCGGCGGCGTTCGAGCCAAGGTGCTGGCGGGGTCGTTCGCGGGCCTGACCGGGCCGGTCGAGGGCATCGTGACCGAGCCGATGCTGCTCGATCTGGCGCTGCCGGCAGGCGCGAGCGTCGCCGTGCCGGTGCCGTTGCGCCACTCGGTCTTCGCCTATGTGTTCGAAGGCGAGGTGGCTCTGGGCCGTCCCGGCAAGAGCGTGCCGCGCGGCTCTGCCGCCGTGCTGGGCCCGGGCGAGACCGTTGCGCTCATGGGCGGAGCGGCCGCCGGCGGCCGGGTGCTGCTCGCGGCGGCAAAGCCGCTCGAGGAGCCGGTCGCGCGCTATGGTCCTTTCGTCATGTCCACCGATGCGGAAATCCGCACCGCGATCGCCGATTTCCGGGCCGGCCGCTTCTGAGACTTCAGGGCTGGGGCTGCGCCGGGGACTGAGGCTGCGCCTGAGCCTGGGGCTTGGTTTTGGTCGAGCCGGGCGGCAGGCTGTTCGGATCGGGGTAAAGCCCGGTATAGCCGGTGATGCGCTCGGGCTGGGCCGCGGAAAAGCAATCGACCAGGGCAAGCGTGCGATAGCAATATTGCTCGGGGATCGGCGGCGGCTTGGCGTCGACCCGCACGGGCGAAGGCTCGCTTTCGTTCCAACGCTCCTGCGGGGCTGCGAACTCGGCCCGGTTCTGCCACGCATTGCAGCCGCATAACGAAAGAGCGACGGCGGCCAAGGCGGCGCGGGCAGCAAGGCGAATGACCATGGGTGAGCTTAGGTCGCGAAGGGTTAAGCAAACCTTGCCGGGTCCCGTCTTCCTGATCCTCGGCTTGGCCATTGCCGGATGCGCCATCGGCGCGCGCTGGTCGAAGCCGGGCGTCGATTCCGACGCTGCGCGGGCCGATTTCGCGCAATGCCAAGGGCTGGCGAACGACGCCACTCTCCACGACAGCGGCATCGATGCCGACATCCTCGCGAGCCGCGGCCAGGACTGGTCGAACCAAGGGACGTTGGGCGTGCATCGGGCCGCCATGACGGCGATGGCCTATGGCCGGGCGGACGCCGTGCTCGACCAATGCATGGCGAGCAAGGGCTACACCCGCCAGCGCTAGCCCTCTTGCGTCGCGGGGCGCTTTGCCGGCATGCCGTAGCAATGTTCCGGGCCGGGGAAACGGCGCGCGCGCACATCGTCGGCATAGGCGGCGGCCGCGTCGGCGACCGAGCGGGCGAGATTGGCGTAACGCTTCACGAAGCGCGGCTGGAACGTGTCGAAGAGGCCCAGCAGATCCTCGGTCACCAGGATCTGCCCATCGCAGGCGGGCGACGCGCCGATCCCGATCGTCGGCACCGCCACCTCGGCGGTAAGGCGGCGGGCCACCGGCTCGGCGGTGCCTTCGACCACCAGGCCGAACGCGCCGGCATCGGCCACGGCATGGGCGTCGGCGATGACGCGCTGGGCCTCGGGCTCGCTGCGCCCCTGGGCGCGGAAGCCGCCGATCGCGTTGACCGATTGCGGCTGCAGCCCGATATGGCCAAGGACCGGGATGCCGCGATCGACCAGGAAGCGCACGGTCTCGGCCATCGGCTCGCCGCCTTCGAGCTTGACGCCGGCGCAGCCGCATTCGGCCATGATGCGCGCGGCGTTGCGGAACGCCTGGGCCGGGTTCTCCTGATAGCTGCCGAACGGCATGTCGACGATGACGCAGGCGCGCGTCGCGCCGCGCACCACCGCCGCGCCATGCGCGATCATCATGTCGAGCGTCACCGGCAAGGTGCTGTCGAGCCCATAGACGACCATGCCGAGCGAATCTCCGACCAGAAGCAGGTCGGCGATCGAATCGAGCAGCCGCGCCATCGGCGCGCTGTAGGCGGTGAGGCAGACGATCGGCACGCCGCCTTTGCGCGCGCGCAGATCGGCCGGGCTGTGCTTCTTGTCGGCGATGGAAACGCTCAACGGGGGTGCGCTCCTCGGGGGCCGAGCGGCCGGGACCGAACACTGGCGCCTCGACACCGCCGGGTCAAGCCGGTGGCGCCGCCGCTATCGGAGCTTATAGCGCCACAGCTCGTCTTCGAGCCGGCCGGTCACGGCGAGATACAGCATGCGGAAATCGCCGGCAAAGGACCAGAGCGGATGGCGGAACGTGGCCGGCTTGTTGCGCTCGATCAGCAGATGCGCGATCCAGGCCGGCCCGTAACCGAGAAGGGGCACGCCCACGAGCGCCCACCACACGTGCCGGCCCGGCAATGTCAGGAAATAAATGAAATAAAGCAGAAGGAAGCAAGCGAGCACCGTGCCGCAGTAATGAAACATGCGGGTGCGCGGATCGCTGTGCGCCGCCAGGTAGATCGGCCAGAACTCCTCGAAGTCGGCGGGTTCTTGGGTCATGTGGGGCTTGTCATCGGACCGGCCAAAGCCTAAGTCAACGCGTCAATTCGTGCCAGTGGAGCCTTAACATGCCTTTCAAGGTCGCGGTGGTGGGCGCCACCGGCAATGTCGGCCGCGAGATGCTGAACATACTCGCCGAGCGTCAGTTCCCGGTAACCGAGGTCGACGCCGTCGCGTCGGAGCGGTCGGCCGGCGCCGAAGTGTCGTTCGGCGAAGACGACATCCTCAAGGTCCGTCAGCTCGACACCTATGATTTCCGCGGCGTCGACATCGCGCTCTTCTCTCCCGGCGGCAAGGTCTCGGCGGTGCACGCGCCGCGCGCGGCGAAGGCCGGCGCCGTGGTGATCGACAACACGTCCCATTTCCGCATGGACAAGGACGTGCCGCTGGTCGTGCCCGAGGTCAATCCGCAGGCGATCGCCGGCTATGAGAAGCGTGGCATCATCGCGAATCCCAACTGCTCGACGATCCAGATGGTGGTCGCGCTGAAGCCGCTTCACGATCTGGCGCGGATCAAGCGGGTGGTCGTCGCGACCTATCAGTCGGTCTCGGGCGCGGGGCGCGCCGCGATGGACGAGCTGTTCAGCCAGACCCGCGGCGTGTTCGTCAACGATCCCGTCAAGCCCGAGCAATTCACCAAGCAGATCGCCTTCAACTGCATCCCGCACATCGACATCTTCATGGATGACGGCGACACCAAGGAAGAATGGAAGATGGCGGCCGAGACGCGGAAGATCCTCGACCCCGAGATCAGGGTCACGGCGACTTGCGTCCGCGTGCCCGTGTTCATCGCCCATGCCGAGGCGGTGAATGTCGAGTTCGAGCGGCCTTTGTCCGAGGATGAGGCGCGCGCCGCATTGCGGGCCGCGCCGGGCGTCGTCGTGGTCGATCACCGCGCCGACGAAGGCTATGTGACGCAAAGCGAAGTGGCCGGCGAGGACGCGGTCTATGTGAGCCGCATCCGCCGCGATCCGACCGTGGAGAACGGCCTCAATCTGTGGGTGGTGGCCGACAATCTCCGCAAAGGGGCGGCGACCAACGCGGTCCAGATCGCCGAAATCCTGGCGCGCGATCATTTGCAGAAGGCGAGCACGCGCCCCATCCATGCCCACTGAAGCATCGCGCCCCCGGCGCAGCGCGCTCTTCGTGCCGGGCACCAATGCCCGCGCGATGGCGAAAGCGCGCACCCTGCCGGCCGACGTGCTGATCTTCGATCTCGAGGATTCCGTGGCGCCCGCCGCCAAGTCCGAGGCACGTGCTGCGATCACCGAAGCGCTTGCGGCCGGCGGCTGGGGCGGGCGCGAGCTTGCGGTGCGCGCCAATGCGCCGGCGACCGAATGGGGCGGCGCCGATCTTGCCGCAATCGCGCGCCTGCCGGTCGACGCCGTCCTGCTGCCGAAGGTCGACAGCGCCGCCACGGTCCGCGCGGCCGACAACGCGCTCGCCGAGGCCGGCGCGCCGGCGCGCCTTGCGATCTGGTGCATGATCGAGACGCCTATGGGCGTCCTCCATGCCGAGGCGATTGCCGGCGCGAGCCCGCGCAACGCCGCCATCGTGATGGGGCTCGAGGATTTGGCCAAGGATCTGCGCAGCGGCGCGGCGCCTGCGCGGGAGCCGTTCCTGACGGCGCTGAGCCTCGGGCTTTTGGCGGCGCGCGCCCACGGCCTTGCCGCGCTCGATTCGGTCTATGCCGATCTCGCCGACGATGCCGGGTTCGAGCGGCAATGCCGGCAAGGCCGCATGATGGGTTTCGATGGCAAGTGCCTCATCCATCCGAAGACGATCGAGACCGCGAACCGCGTCTTCGCGCCGGCACCCGAGGCGGTTTCGCACGCGCGGCGCGTCATCGCGGCCCATGCCGAAGCGGAAGCGGCCGGCCGCGGCGTCGCGGTGCTTGACGGCCGGATGATCGAGCGGCTTCACGTCGACGAGGCGCGCCGCCTCGTCGCGCTTGCCGACGCGATCGTGGTGTCGGAGCGGCGTTGAGGTACGCGTCGTTCAGTTCCCGTCATGGCCGGACTTGATCCGGCCATCCACGCCCGTCCGCTTCTCATCGCAACCCGTGGATGCGCGGGCCAAGCCCGCGCATGACGTACCGTGATTTCAAGGCGACCGAGCCCCCTCAGCTCTTCGGCTGGATCCGCGCGGCGCCTTCCTTCACGAGGCTGAGGTCGCTGTAGGGCGCTATGTCCAGTTTCTGCTTCAGAAAGCCCGTTTCCTGCTGCACGTCGATCGTGCGTTGCAGATTCGCGATGTTGGGCAGCATGTTCGGGTCGCGATAAGGGTCTTCGGGCCCATAGACATAATCGAGGTTGGCGGCAGGCTGCTTGCTGATCCGGGCCGCGATCGCGACCGTCTCGGCATGGTTCGCGGGATCGGTGAGGAACCGCACCGCGCGCACCGCGTCCTCCATCATGTCCACCATGGCGGCGCGATGGGCGTCGATGAAGCCTTGCCGGGCGGTCCAGACGACGGTCTGGGTCGGTCCGCCCATCGCCTCCGCCACCGTGAACAGGACCCGCGTCTTGTCCTTGAACCGCGGATCGCGCGCGAAGGGATTCGCGGTCATGATGAAATCGACTTTATGGTCGAGCAGCATCGGCAGCATGTTGGGGAACGCCGCCTCGACAACGGTGTAGTCGCGCGTTGCTTCCAGCCCGTGCTTGCGCAGCATCGCCCGCACGGGAATATCGAGCGCCGCGCCCGTCGCGACCGTGGCAATCACCTTGCCTTTCAGGTCGTCGATGGTTTTGACAGGCCCATCCTTCAGCACGAAATACTGCCCGGTCGAATGGCCGGCCACGCCGTCCTGCGATTCATCGCCGATGATCCGCAGGTCGGTCATGCCGGCATTCTCGATGGCGATCGCGAGCGACGAGTAGGCGAGATCGGCCACCTCGATCTCGCCCGCGGCCAGCGCCTGGATCATCGCCGGCGTCGCCTGGAAATGCACCAGCTCGGGCTGATAGGTCTTGCCGTAATGCTTCATCAGGTCTTTTTTCTCGTAGATGATCGAGGCCCAATTGCTGATGGGCAAGACCCAGGCAAGGTGGATCGTCACCGGCGCCTCCGCCTTCGCGGCGCCGGCGATCATGGCAAAGACCGCCGCCGCGCCCGTCAGGACGAAGCGTTTCATTGCGGGGGAAGCCGCTTGATCGCGTCCTCGAGGATGCTGAGGTCGGCGTATTTCTGGACGTCGAGCTTCTGTTTCAGGAAGCCGTTTTGTTGCGTCAGGTCGACCGCCCGCTGAAACGAGGCGAGGTCGGGGCGCATGTTCGGGTCGCTGTAGTCGTTCACCTTGGTGTAGACCCAGCCGAGCCGCTCCGGCGGCTGCTTGATGACCTTCGCCGCGATCTGCACCGCTGCGTCGTGGTTCTTGGGATCGGTCAGGAAGCGGGTCACGCGCACCGCGTCCTCGAAGAGATCGACCATTGCCGCGCGATGTTTCTGCAGGAACTCGTTGCGCGCGGCCCAGATGATGAATTCGGTCGGACCCTCGAGCGCGTCCTTCACCGTGAACAGCACCCGCCCCTGCGCCTTCAGATCGGGGTTGAGCGAGAAAGGCGGCACGGTCGCGATGAAATCGAGCTTCTTGGCGAGCAGCATGGCGGGCATGTTGTTGAACGGCGCTTCGACCACGGTGTAGTCGCGCGGCGATTCGAGGCCGTGCTTGCGCAAAAGTATCTTCACCGGGATGTCGATGGCGGACCCTTCGCCGACCGTGCCCACGGTCTTGCCCTTCAGATCCTCGATCGTCTTGATGGGCCCGTCTTTCAGCACGCAATACTCGCCGGAATAGTAGCCGTCATAGCCGTCGCGCGCTTCGTCGGCGATGATCCGCAAATCGGACATGCCGGCATTTTCGACCGCGATCCCGAACGACGAATAGGCGAGGTCGGCGATTTCGAGCTCGCCCGCGCCAAGCGCCGTGATCATTTGCGGGGTCGACTGAAAGTGGACGGGCTCGACCGTGTAGGACTTGCCGTAATGGGTCATCAGGTCCTTTTTCTCGTAAAGGATCGACGCCCAGTTGGCGATCGGCACGACCCAGGCGATGCGGACATTGACCGGCTCGTCGGCCGAGGCAGCCCCCGTGACGAGCGCGAGCGCGGCGATGGCGGCCGACAGGATGGATTTGAGGCTCATGCGATCCCCCCTTCATCGAAGCTTCGTTTACCCTTCCCTATCCCGCCCACGTGCAAAAAGCGAGACTCCTCGATGCGGCCCACGCGGTTGACAGCGGCCCAAAACGAGGTTTAAAGCTGCCCTTCAGGGTCTTAAGAAGCCTGCCGGCGATTTCAGGAATGGTCGGATGACGCCCGTCGAGCGGCCACTGTCGCCGCATCTGCAAATCTACAAGCCGCAACTGACGACGATCCTGTCGATCGCGCATCGCGCGTGCGGGCTGGCGCTCGCCGTCGGGAGCCTGTTCCTCGTGTGGTGGCTGGTCGCCGCGGCGAGCGGCGGCGGCGCCTTCGAGGCGGCGCAGGCTTTCTGGGGCTCGTGGCTTGGGCTGCTGATGCTGTTCGGCTGGACCTATGCCCTGTTCTTCCATCTCTGCAACGGCATCCGCCACCTCGCCTGGGACACGGGCTGGGGCTTTGAGCTGAAAGAGACCTATGCGTCCGGCTGGACCGTGGTGGGCGCCAGCGCGGTGCTGACCGTGATCGCCTTCATCTGGGGCATCGCCTGATGAGCGAGCCGACCGACCTGCGCACGCCCTTGGGCCGCGCCTTTGGCCTCGGCTCCGCCAAAGAGGGCGTCCAGCATTGGTGGGCGCAGCGCCTTACCGCCGTCGCCATGGTCCCGCTCGCGCTGTGGTTCTGTGCCGGCCTCATCGCGCATGCGGGCGCCGACCGCGCGGGCGTGTTCCAGTGGCTTTCCTCGCCGGTGCAGGCGATCCTGATGGTGCTTTTGCTGGGGACGGGCTTCCACCACATGGCGCTCGGTGTGCAGGTGGTGATCGAGGACTATATCCATACCGAGTGGGCGAAGATCGGCGCGCTCATCCTGAACCGCTTCATCGCCTACGGGCTCGCGGTCGCCGGTATCTTCGCCGTCATGCGCATCGCGCTGGGAGCCTGAGACCGCCATGTCCGAGAGCTATCCGATCGTCGATCACACCTACGACGTGGTGGTGGTGGGAGCGGGCGGCGCCGGCCTGCGCTCGACGCTGGGCATGACGCTTGGCGGCCTCAAGACCGCGTGCGTCACCAAGGTGTTCCCGACCCGCAGCCACACCGTGGCCGCGCAAGGCGGCATCGGCGCGGCGCTCGGCAACATGGGCGAGGACGACTGGCGCTGGCACATGTACGACACCGTCAAAGGCTCCGACTGGCTCGGCGACCAGGACGCGATCGAATATATGTGCCGCGAGGGCATCCCCTCGATCATCGAGCTCGAGCATTGGGGCATCCCGTTCTCGCGCCTGCCGAACGGCAAGATCTATCAGCGCGCCTTCGGCGGCATGACGACGCATTACGGCAAGGGCATCGCGCAGCGCACGGCCGCGGCGGCCGACCGCACCGGCCACGCCATGCTGCACACGCTCTATCAGCAATGCCTCAAGAACAACGCCGAGTTCTTCGTCGAATATGTCGCGATCGACCTCATCATGGACGAGGGCACCTGCCGCGGCGTGATGGCGTGGTGCCTCGAGGACGGCTCGATCCACCGTTTCCGCGCGCACATGGTGGTGCTGGCGACGGGCGGCGGCGGGCGCACCTATTTCTCGACGACGCAGGCCCATACCTGCACCGGCGACGGCTGCGCCATGGCGCTTCGCGCCGGCATCCCGCTTCAGGACATGGAGTTCATCCAGTTCCATCCGACCGGCATCTACACCGCCGGCTGCCTCATCACCGAGGGCGCGCGCGGCGAAGGCGGGTTCCTCACCAACGCGACGGGCGAGCGCTTCATGGAGCGCTATGCGCCCTCGGCCAAGGATCTGGCGTCGCGCGACGTGGTGAGCCGCGCCATCACCATCGAGCTGCGCGAAGGCCGCGGCTGCGGGCCGCTGAAAGACCACGCGCTCCTTCATCTCGAGCATCTCGATCCCAAGATCCTGCATCAGCGCCTCCCCGGCATTTCTGAGACCGCGCGGGTCTTCGCCGGCGTCGACGTGTCGCGCGAGCCGATCCCGATCCTGCCGACGGTGCATTACGTGATGGGCGGCATCCCCACCAACTATCACGGCGAGGTGATCAATCCGCTGCCGGGCGATGCCGAGCATGTCGTGCCGGGCCTGATGGCGGTCGGCGAGGCCGCGTGCGTCTCGGTCCACGGCGCCAACCGCCTCGGATCGAACTCGCTGTTGGACCTCATGGTGTTCGGCCGCGCCGCGGCGAACAAGGCGGCCGAGCTGGTGCGGCCGGGAACCGCGCAAAAGCCGCTTGCCGCCAGCGCGGGAGATCAGGCGATCCAACGGCTCGACCGGGTGCGCAACAGCAAGGGCCGCTTCAAGACCAACGACATCCGCCTCAACATGCAGCGCACGATGCAAAGCGACTGCGCCGTGTTCCGGACCGAAGCCTCGCTCGCCGACGGCGTGCGGAAGATCGGCGACGTGTTCCATTCGCTGGCCGAGCTTGGCATCTCGGACCGCTCGATGATCTGGAACTCCGATCTCGCCGAGGCGCTGGAGCTCGAGAACCTGCTGGCGCAATCGGTGGTCACGCTGCACTCGGCCTTGAACCGCAAGGAAAGCCGCGGCGCCCACGCGCGCGAGGATTTTCCCGACCGCAACGACGAGCAATGGATGAAGCACACGGTCGCCTGGCTCGATGATGGCGGCGCGGTGCGGCTCGACTATCGGCCGGTGCACATGCACACGCTCTCGAACGAAGTCCAACCCTTCCCGCCCAAGGCGCGGGTCTATTGAGGCTGCGACCCTCGCCATGGCCGAGTTCACGCTTCCGAAAAACTCCAAGGTCCGTGCCGGCACCGTGTTTCCGGCGGCGCCGGGCGCCAAGCGCGCCAGGTCCTTCAAGGTCTATCGCTGGAATCCCGAGGACGGGGAAAATCCGCGGCTCGACAGCTACGAGGTCGATCTCGATCAATGCGGGCCGATGGTGTTGGACGCGCTCATCAAGATCAAGAACGAGATCGACACCACCTTGACCTTCCGCCGCTCGTGCCGCGAGGGCATCTGCGGCTCGTGCGCCATGAATATCGACGGCACCAACACGCTCGCGTGTTTGAAGGCGATCGACGACGTCGAGGGCGACGTGAAGATCTATCCCTTGCCGCATCTGCCGGTGGTGAAGGACCTCGTCCCCGACCTGAACCACGTCTATGCGCAATACCGCTCGATCGAGCCGTGGCTCCAAAGCGACACGCCGCCGCCGCCCGACCGCGAACGCGCGCAGTCCGAGCCCGAGCGGCAAAAGCTCGACGGTCTGTGGGAATGCATCCTGTGCTTTTGCTGCACCACGAGCTGTCCCAGCTATTGGTGGAACGGCGACCGCTATCTGGGGCCGGCGATCCTGCTTCAGGCCTATCGCTGGCTCGCCGACAGCCGCGACGAGAAAAAGGGCGAGCGGCTCGACCGGCTCGAAGACCCGTTCCGGCTCTATCGCTGCCACACCATCATGAACTGCACCAAGACCTGCCCCAAGGGCCTCAACCCCGCCAAGGCGATCAGCGAGATCAAGCGCATGATGGTGGCGCGGCGGTAAGGCGCGCATCCACGACGCTCAGCCTTCCGCAGCGAACAGGCGCCATTCGCCCGGCACGCCCTTGAGCGCCCGAAGTCCGCGATCGGCGAAATTCAGGCCCGAGCCCGCGACCAAATCCTTGACCGTACTCGAGACCAGCACTTCGCCCGGGCCGGCAAGCGACGCGACGCGCGCGCCGATATGCACGGCGATGCCGCCGAGCTTCTCGCCCATCAGCTCGCATTCGCCGGTGTGCAGGCCGGCCCGGACCTCGATGCCGAGCCCACGCACTTCGTCCGAGATGGCGCGGGCACAACGCACCGCGCGTGCCGGCCCATCGAACGCGGCGAGGAATCCATCGCCCGCCGTGTCGATCTCTCGGCCGCGAAACCGGTTGAGGTTGCGCCGCACCGCGGCGTGATGGTTGCCGAGAAGGCCGCGCCAAGCGCGATCACCAATCGACGCGGCCTTTTCCGTGGCCCCGACGATGTCGGTGAACAACACCGTCGCCAGCACGCGGTCGGGCTCTACCGAAGCGCGCGCGCCGGTCAGGAACTCGGTGATCTCGCCCAGCACGGCTTCGGCATCGGCAAGCCAGGGCAGATGGTCCGGTCCCGGCAACTCGACATACTTGGCGCCGGCAATCTGCTCGGCGAGAAACCGGCCATGCTGCACGACCACCAGCCCGTCGTTGGCGCTGTGCAGGATCAGCGTTGGAGCGCGTATGGCCGACAATACGTGCCGCGCGTCGGTTTCGACGGCGATGCGGATGATCATCGCCGCGGCGCCGGGACTGGCGCACAAGCGGTTCCACCGCGCGTACCATTGCAGGTAAGCCGGGTCGTCCCGTCTCGACTTTGCCACGAAGGCGACGCGGTCCTCGATAGGAAGGGAAGCGTAGCGACGAATGGTATCGTCTGCGACGCCCCACGGATAATCCGGCGCCCACGCAAAGCGCGAAGTGCTGCTGCCAAGGATCAATGCATCGACGCGGTCGGGATATGTCGCCGCGAACATCAGGCTCATCGGCCCGCCTTCGGAAATTCCGAAGAGCGTCGCGTGCTGTGACCCTGCCGCGTCCATAACCGCACGGACATCGTCCATTCGGGTTTCGAGGCTCGGCACCTGTGCCACCCGGTCGGAAAGCCCCGTGCCGCGGCGATCCATGAAGATGAGCCGCGCCACGGTCGACAGGCGGGTCAGGAACTGCGCGTAATTGGGCTCCTCCCAGGCAAGCTCGATATTGTTGAGAAAGCCCGGGATCATCACGAGATCGCGCGGCCCTTCGCCCACCACCTGATAGGCGATGCTGACATCACCGCTCATGGCATAGTGGATATCGGGCACCATCGCGCGTGCTCTTATCAGAACCCGCCCAGGAACTCGCGCACGCGCGCGCCGACGTCGTCCTGGCTGCTGCCGAGGCTTTGCACCGTCGAGACGTGGTTGTGGCCGCGCCAATAGGTGAAGTGCGGCGACCTGCCGTCGCGCAACGAGACGGCGCGCGCGAGGTCATAGGACGGCGCCGTCAGGTTGCCGGGATCGAATTCCGCGACGCTGATGAAGAGCGGCACCTTGCTTTTGCCGACATGGGTGATCGGCGAACGCGCCTCGTATTGCGAGGCGTCGGCGCCGAAATAGGCGAGCTGATTGGGCGCGGGATTGGGATTGACGCGATAGGCGCCGCCGCTCATCAGCACGCCGGCGGTGACGCCCGAACCCGGCGCCGCGTGGAACTGCGGATCGAGCAGATAGCTCGCCGAGTGCGTCGCGCCCGCCGACTGCCCGAACAGGAACAGCTTCTGCGCGTCGCCGCCATGGGCCTCGGCCTCTTTGCGCGCCCAGCCGATCGCACCCGCCACGTCCTGCGCGCCCGCCGGCCACGAATGGGCCGGCGCCAGGCGGTAATTGGCGACGATGGTCAGATAGCCGTGGCGCGCGAAATAGATGCCGAGATTGCCATAGAACACGCCGTCCGCGTTCTTGTCGCCGCCGACATAGCCGCCGCCGGGGATGTAGACGAGCACCGGCAGGCGCCGTCCCTCGGGCTTGTAGAGATCGAGCTTCTGGCGCGGGTCGCTTCCGTAAGCGATGTCGGACTGGACGGTCACGCCGGCGCGCGACTGCGTCTTGACGAGCGGCGCATAAAGCTCGCGCATCTGAGCCAAAATGTCGTTGTCGAATTTCGGCCCGATCGCCTTGATCTTTTCCGCCACGCCGGGTGGGAAGACGCCGCCGTCCGCCATGAGAAGCCTCCCTCGATAATACGCCGCCGATTATCGGTGATCCGCGATGCGCACGCCACCCCCCGCTTTTGCGCGGGTCGCGAAAGTCCGCTAAGACCCGCGCGTTTCGATGCCCTCGCCGCAATTCCTCATGTCCGACGGTCCGCTGGCGCGTTATCGCGCGCGCCAGGCGGCGGGACAGTTGCTGCACGACCCGGCGCAAGCCCTGGCGGCGGAGAAATTGCAAAGCCTTGCGCGGGCGCTTGCCGATTATCATCCCTCGCAAGGCGAAGGCGGCTGGCTCGTCCGGTTCGGCCTTGCCGCCGCGCCGCAGCCGCCGCCCTCGGGCCTCTATATCTTCGGCAAGGTCGGGCGCGGCAAAAGCATGCTGATGGACCTGTTCTTCGACAGCGCCCCGGTTGCGCTGAAACGGCGGGTGCATTTCTATGAGTTCATGCAGGAGGTGCATGCGCGCATCCACGGCCGCCGCGCCGAAAAGGGCGATCCGATCGCGCCGGTGGCGCAGGCGATCGCGGCCGAGGCGACCCTCTTGTGCTTCGATGAATTCATGGTCACGAACATCGCCGACGCGATGATCCTGGGCCGGCTCTTTCAAGGACTCTTCGATGCGCGCGCCGTCATCGTCGCGACCTCGAACCGCGCGCCCGACGAGCTTTACGAGAACGGGTTGAACCGCGACCGCTTCCTCCCCTTCATCGCGCTGCTGAAAGAGCGGCTCGACGTGATCGAGCTCGAAGGCGCGCGCGACCATCGGCTCGAACGGTTCATCGGCCGCAAGGTCTATTTCACGCCGGACGATGCGGCGGCGCGGGCGGCGCTTGCCCAGGCATTTGCCGACCTCACCGACAACGCCGCCGCACCGCCGACGATCCTCACGGTGCAAGGCCGATCGCTCACGGTGCCGCGCGCCGCCAAGGGCGTCGCATGGTTCGGCTTCGACGCGCTGTGCGCGGCGGCGCTTGGGCCGGCGGATTATCTGGCGCTATGCCGCAATTTCCGCACCTTCGTCGTCGCGGGCATTCCGCGCCTTGGCCCGGATCAGCGCAACGAGGCGCGGCGCCTCAACATGTTCGTCGATACGCTCTACGAGGCGCATGGCAATTTGATCGCGTCGGCCGCGGCCCCGCCCGCCGAGCTTTATCTCGATGGCGACGGCGCGTTCGAATTCCAGCGCACCGCCTCGCGCCTCATCGAGATGCAAAGCGCCACCTACATCGCGGACGGCAGGGGATAAGGCATGGCAACGACCCACGTTTATGTCTCGAACGCCGAAGATGGCGAGATCGGCACCTATCGCATGGCGGCCGACGGCACGCTGACGCCGGGCGCGCGCGTGCTGGCGGGCAAACAGGTGATGCCGATGGCGGTGAGCCCGGACCGGCGTTTCCTCTACGCGGTCTCGCGCGCCGAGCCTTATCGGGTGCATGCGTTCGCGATCGATCCGGCGACCGGCGCGCTCGCGCCGCTGGGCGCCTCGCCCTTGGAGGACACGCTCGCCTATATCTCGCTCGACCAGACCGGGAAGCATCTGTTCGGCGCCAGCTATGCCGGGCATCAGGTCACGGTCCATGCGATCGGCGCCGACGGGCGCGTCGCGGCGCCCGCGCGCCAGATCATCCCGATCGGGCGCAACGCGCACTCGATCCGCGCCGACCGGTCGAACCGGTATGTCTTCGCGGCGAGCCTTGGCCACGATTCGATGTTCCAGTTCGCGTTCGACGCGGCGAGCGGCTTCCTCGTCTCGAACACGCCGTCCGTTGCGACTCTGCCGCCCGGCACCGGCCCGCGCCATTTCATCACCCAGCCCGACAACCGCTTCGTCTATGCGCTAAGCGAGTTGAAGGGCACGGTCACGAGCTTCGCGCTCGATCAAAAGACCGGGCATCTGACCGAAATCAGCTCGGTCTCGATCCTGCCGCCGGGTTCGACCTTGCGGCCCGGCGCGCCGCGCGGGCCCGATGCGCCGCCGCGCAACACCGAGAACGACATCTGGTGCGCGGACATCCACCTGACACCGGACGGCACGCTGCTCTTCGCGTCGGAGCGCACCACCAGCATCCTGTTCGCGCTGCGCGTCGACCCGGCAACCGGCACGCTCACCTATCTCGGCAGCGCGCCGACCGAGCGCCAGCCGCGCGGCTTCGCGATCGATCCCTCCGGCCGGTTCATCGTCGCAAGCGGCGAAAAATCGCAGACCCTCTCGGTCCACGCCATCGATCGCGCGACCGGCGGCTTGCGCCTCGTCGGGAAATATCCCGGCGGCAAAGGCGCCAATTGGGTCGAGATCGTGGCGCTGGGCTGACCCGCCCGCTTGCGTTCGAACGCAAAATATGTTATATGTTGCGTTCGATCTTTGGCAAGTCCAGCCAATGAGATAGAGGACCCGGGACCGGCGCGCCGATTATCAATTGTCGCGTTTTTCAGGTCGGCGGGGCGAGGAAGCGGCAGGTCCCGTCCAGCTCGATCCGGCGGATCAGGTCGAGTTCCCAGGCGAGATACTCCTCCATCGCCGCCCTGACGCCGCTTGACCGCTCATAGGCCTTGAGCCAAAGGTCGAGCGGCTCGTCCGCCATCGGCCCGTCCCCGGCGACGACCGCCCGGCCCGATGCGGCCCAGGCGCGGGTGCCACCGTCGAGGAAGCTCGCCGGCCCGCGGATCAAAGCCTCGGCCTCGGCGACCGCAAGGCGCGCCAGCACGCCGTCCTCGGAGGTGAGCACGATGTGGGCACGCGGCGGCGCGCGCCGGAATGCGGCGTCGAGCCGCGAGCGGATCGCGAACCAGGCGCCCTCGATATGCCCCTCGCGGAAAGCGCGGCTCGAGCCGAGATCGAAAAGGCTCGCCTCGCCCCGCAGCAGGAGATCGGCGAGTGCCGCCGGCGCCAGTCCGCGCTGGGGCGTGTCCTCGAGGCCAAGGATGGTGGGCGGCGGCCAGCCGCGCTCGCGGCCCGCCTCGGCCAGGACGAACACTTCGGTCCAGCCCATCTGCTTGAGCCAGGACGCGGTCATCACCGCCCGCACCTCCAGCGGATCGGCCAGCACCAGCCGCGCGCCCAAGGTTCCGACATACTGATCGGTCGCTTGAACCAGCTGTCCGCCCGGGGCCGACACCGCGCCCGGCAAATGGCCCGCCTCGTATTCCTCCGGATGGCGCACATCGAAGAGATGGGTGGTGCGACCCGCCTCTTGCTGCCAGCGTGCGAGCTGGGCCGGGTCGATCCGCTCCACTCCGAAGCGCCGCGCGACGCGTCCGGCCGCGGCCTTCGCCCAGGCGATCGCGCCGGGCGAGGTGTCGA
The DNA here is from genome assembly GCA_035509095.1 of Allostellaceae bacterium. GTDB lineage: Bacteria > Pseudomonadota > Alphaproteobacteria > ATCC43930 > CGMCC-115725 > DATJLY01. The sequence continues at coordinate 16,509 of DATJLY010000509.1, forward strand.
GCGCACGCCGGTCCTTGCCGTGGTCGGGCGTCAGTCCGGCGAGCGACCAGCCCATCGTGCCGTTGCGCAGCGCCACCACTCGGTTCGGGACGCCGGCATTGATGAGCGACTGCGCGCCGATGATGCTCCGCGTGCGGCCGGCGCAGTTGACGACGATCAGCGTCTTCGGATCGGGCGCCAGGTCGGATACCCGCAGCACCAGCTCGGCGCCCGGAACGTCGATGCCGGTCGGGATCGAGACGCGGTGGTATTCATCGTAAGGGCGGCTGTCGAGCACCACCATGTCGGCGCCCTCGCGCATCAGCGCCGCAAGCTCGGGGGCGGCGATGCTGGGCGTCTTGCTGGTATGTTCGACGAACTCGCCGAACGCCTTGCTCGGCACATTGGTGCCGGAGAAGAGGGTGAAGCCCGCGCGCTCCCACGCGTCGATGCCGCCCGCGAGAACCGCCACGTCGGCATAGCCGAAGCGCTCGATCCGCCGGGCCGCGCGGTCGGCGAGCCCGTCGCCGGCATCGCACAGCACCAGGCGCACCCCGCGCCGCGGCACCAGCGCATCGAGCCTGAGCTCGAGCCGCGACAGCGGGAGCGAGCGCGCATGGAGAAGATGCCGCTCGGAAAAAGGCAGCTCCTCGCGAACATCGAGAAGCGCCAGCTCGCGACCGTCCCCGATCATCGCCTTGAGCTCGACCGCGCCGACCTGCCGTGCCATGGAAATCTCCTCAGCACCGACTCTTGCGCATCGCAAGCGTCAGCGCCAGGGCGGCTTGCCCCTCTTCGCAAAGCGGGCTAAAACGCGGGCGTTTCCAGACATGAGAGGTCGTCCATGGCTCGCACCAAGATCGCGCTTATCGGGGCCGGCCAGATCGGCGGAACGCTGGCGCTGCTTGCGGGCTTGAAGGAGCTGGGCGACGTGGTGCTGTGCGATGTGGTCGAAGGCGTGCCGCAAGGCAAGGCGCTCGATCTCGTCGAGGCATCGCCGATCGAAGGGTTCGACGCGCACATCACGGGCGCCAACGACTATTCGGCGATTGCCGGGGCGGACATCGTGATCGTGACCGCGGGCGTGCCGCGCAAGCCCGGCATGAGCCGCGACGACCTGATCGGCATCAACGCGAAGATCGTGCAGCAGGTGGGCACCGCCATCAAACAGAATGCGCCCAATGCCTTCGTCCTCTGCATCACCAATCCGCTCGACGTGATGGTCATGGTGATGCGCGACGCGACCGGCCTGCCGCATCATCGCGTCGTCGGCATGGCCGGCGTGCTGGACAGCGCGCGGTTCCGCTATTTCCTCGCCGAGGAATTCAAGGTCTCGGTCGAGGACGTGACCGCGTTCGTGCTGGGCGGCCATGGCGACTCGATGGTGCCGCTGGTGCGCTATTCGACCGTGGCGGGCATCCCGCTTCCGGATCTCGTCAAGATGGGATGGACGACGCAGGAACGGCTCGACAAGATCGTTCAGCGCACTCGCGACGGCGGCGGCGAGATCGTCAATCTCCTGAAGACCGGCTCCGCCTTTTACGCGCCCGCGTCCTCGGCGATCGCGATGGCGGAATCCTATCTCCGCGACAAACGCCGCGTGCTGCCATGCGCGGCCTGGCTCAACGGCGAATACGGGGTCAAGGACCTTTATGTCGGCGTGCCGGCGGTGATCGGCGCCAAGGGGATCGAGCGCATCGTCGAGATTTCGCTGAACCCCGCCGAAAAGGCCGAGTTCGACAAATCCGTCGCGGCGGTGCGCGGTCTTTGCGACGTGGGCAAGAAGCTGCTCGCCGACGCCGCCAAGGCCTAGGGCCGCGCCGTTAACCATGCCGTAGCGCAGCCAGGTTAGGGTCTGGCGAACCCTGGCGCGCGCCCCATCTTTAGGGGCGCGCCCGTCCTTTGGAGTTTCCATGCCGCCTTTCGACGAAACCACGTTCCTCACCGGCCTCAATTCCGGATTCATCGCCGAGCTTTACGAGCGCTATGCCGCCGACCCCGCCTCGGTCGATGCGAGCTGGCGCGACTTCTTCTCCGACCTCGCCGACCCGCCCGATCAGGTCCGGCGCGAGATCGATGGGCCCGGCTGGGGCGAGACGCGGCCTCATATGATCGGCAATGGCGCCCTGCCGACCAATGGGCACGCGGCGCCGCTCGCCCCGAACAGCTCGCAGGCGGCGCTCGATTCGATCCGTGCCGTGGCGCTCATCCGCGGATATCGCGTGCGCGGGCATCTCATCGCGGATCTGGATCCGCTGGGCCTGACGAAGCGTGTGT
>DATJLY010000510.1:0-3868 GCA_035509095.1 Allostellaceae bacterium
ACGATCGAGCGCCCGGACGGCGCACCCGCGGCCGCACCCTCCGCGGCGGAGGCAAAGCCGGCGGCATCGCCGCCACCGGCGCCCAAGACGACGGCCGCCGAAGACGCGCAGTTCAACGAGATCAAGGTCGCGGTCTTCAACGCGCTTCTCGACGCGGTCGATCTCAAGGAACTGTCGAAGCTCGCGCCCGAAGCGGTGCGCGAGGAGCTCACCGACATCATCAGCGAGATCGTCAACATCAAGCGCTTCGTCCTGAGCACGGCCGATCAGCAGCATCTCGTCGACGACATCTGCAACGACATATTGGGCCTCGGGCCGCTCGAGCCGCTCGTCGCGCGCGACGATATCGCCGACATCATGGTGAACGGCCACGGCAAGGTCTATATCGAGACGGGCGGCAAGATCGTCCTCACCGACGTCAAGTTCCGCGACAACGCGCAGCTCATGAATATCTGTCAGCGCATCGTGAGCGCGGTGGGACGCCGCGTCGACGAAGCAAGCCCGATTTGCGATGCGCGGCTCCTCGATGGCAGCCGCGTCAACGTGATCGGGCCACCCTTGGCGATCGACGGCGCGGCGCTCACCATCCGCAAATTCAAGAAGGAGAAGCTCACCCTCGAAACGCTGGTGAAATTCGGCTCGTCGCCGCCTGCCATGGCCGAAGTGCTGAAGATCATCGGCAATGTGCGGCTCAACGTGCTGATCTCGGGCGGCACGGGATCGGGCAAGACGACGCTCCTCAACTGCCTCACGCGCTACATCGACGAGGGCGAACGCATCATCACCTGCGAGGACGCGGCCGAATTGCAGCTTCAGCAGCCGCATACCGTGCGGCTCGAAACGCGGCCTCCCAACCTCGAAGGCGTCGGCCAGATCACGATGCGCGACCTCGTCCGCAACTGCCTGCGCATGCGGCCCGAGCGGATCATCGTCGGCGAGGTGCGCGGTCCCGAGGCCTTCGACCTGCTGCAGGCGATGAATACCGGTCATGACGGCTCGATGGGCACCGTCCACGCCAACAACCCCCGCGAAGCCATCAGCCGCGTCGAGAACATGATCGCGATGGGCGGCTTCACGCTCCCGACCAAGACGGTGCGCGAGCAGATCGCCGGCGCCGTCAATGTCATCGTCCAGGCGCAGCGCCTGCGCGATGGTTCGCGCAAGATCACGCACATCACCGAGATCGTCGGCATGGAAGGCGAGGTCGTGACCTTGCAGGACCTGTTCGTCTACGAAGTCACCGGCGAGGACAAGAACGGCAAGATCATCGGCCGGTTCAAATATAGCGGCATGCGCCCGAAATTCTATGACCGCGCGCGGTATTTCGGGAAGGAGCGCGAGCTCGTCGCCGCATTGGAAGCGGCGGAAAAAGAATGATCTCGCCCGTCATCGTCACCATCGCGCTGCTGATCCTGCTGGCAATGTCGAGCGCGTTGGCGCTGGTGGTCGCGCAGAACACGGGCTCTCGCGCGCGCCTCAAGGTCCGGCTCGCGGCGATCGGCGGCACCGCGACCGAACGACAGGCGGCGAAGAAAGGCGCGAACCCGCTGCGACGCGCACGCCAGATCGAATCAAAGCTCGCGGAGGCCGCGGGCGCCGCGACCGGAAGACGGGTCGAGCTGCGGCTCATGATCGAACAGGCGGGCATGACCACGAGCGTCCGCAAATTCTATATCGCAAGCGGCATCGCCGGCGTCATTGGCACCGCGCTTTATTTCCTCTTCGGATATCCCTGGTATCTGGCGTGGGCGGCGATGATCGTGTGCGGCGTTGCATTGCCGCGGAAGTTCCTCAAATCCAAGGCGGCAAAGCGGCAGAAGAATTTCACCAAGAATTTCGCCGACGCGCTCGACGTGATCGTGCGCGGCATCCGGTCGGGCCTGCCGGTCGGCGAATGCGTTGCCATGATCGCGCGCGAATCGCCCGAGCCGGTTTGCACCGAATTCAGGCTGCTGATCGAGGGACAGCGGCTCGGCATGACCTTGAAGCAAGCGCTCGAGCGAAGCTGCCGGCGCATGCCCACAGCCGACATGAAATTCTTCGCCATCGTCCTCAACCTCCAGCAGCAGACCGGCGGCAACCTCGCCGAGACCTTGGCGGGCCTTTCCGACGTGCTGCGCCAGCGCAAGAAGATGGCGGACAAGGTGAAGGCCATGTCGTCGGAAGCGCGCATGACCGCGACCATCATCGGCTCCATGCCGTTCCTCATCTCCGGCATGATCTATCTCATCAATCCCGACTACATCTCGCTCCTGTGGACGGACCACACGGGCAAGAAGATTTTCTATGGCGGCCTGACCTGGATGACGATGGGCGTGATGATCATGCGGCAGATGATCTCGTTCGAGATCTGATCCTCTGATGCGGCGCGTGCTTCCGATCCTCTCTGCCCTGCTTTTGGCATGTGTCGCCGGCGCGCCGTGCGCTTGGGCGCAAGCCGAAGACCCGCCCGCGCCCGATACGTCGTCGCTGGTTCTCCCGGCGCCCGACGCGGCCACGGTCGCCGCCGTCGTCGCGGCCAATCCGGGCGCTGCCCTACCGCTCGTCGCAAGCGCCGTCGCGCGAGACCCGGCGATCGCCCCCGATCTCGTCGCCAAGGTCATCGCGGCGCTTTCCGGTCGCAACGACGCGGATGAAGCGGGGCGCATCGCCGCCGCCGCATCATCGATCGCGCCCGCATTGGCGCCGCGGATCGTCGGCGCCGCCGTCGGTGCGGCGTCTCTTGCCGCCGGTCGCGCGGTAAAACCGTATCCCGGAACGACGCCAAGCGACGCCGCGCAAGCGGCGTTGGCCGCATCGGCGACGGCGGCGGCGACCGTGGCGCAAGCGGTGATCGCCGCGATCGGTGAAACCACCGACGCGCACGTGACGGCCGACGCCGCGGCCGCGATCACCCGCGAGGCCGTTGCCGCGTCAATGACGGCGACCGCCACGGCCGCATCCGAAGCCGCGAGAGCGGCGGGCGCCACGCCCGGCGAGGCCACGGCTCTTGGCGCGAAAGCCGCGCGCCTTGCCGCCGAAATGGTGACGCAGGCAATTATCGCCGCGGCGACGACCGCGACGCAAAAGGCCGCCGCAAGCGATGCTTCGGCGCTTGCCGCGCGCACAAACGCGTCGCCCGAAGCGGCGGCGGCGACCGCCGCGGCCGCGGCGTCTTTGGTGGCCGATCGCGTCACGCGCGCGGCCGTCGCGGCTTCGGGCTCGGCGGAGAGCGCGTCGGGCGTCGCCGATGCCGCGCAGCGGCAGACATCGCGCTCGGTCTCGGCCGTCGCCACGACCGCCGCGTCGAGCGCGGGCGCATCCCCCGAAGCGGCGCAGCGGATCGGCGACCGGGCCGGCGCACGATCCGATGGGGCCGCCGACGGCGTAGCGGGACCGGCGCTTGCGCGCCCCGGCGGGGCGCCGGCCCTCGGGACCGAGACCCTGTCCCTGTCGCCAGCCTCGCCCGCCGACATCGCGCGCGGCAGCGGCAGCCTTCTCGATCATCCCGAGCGCGCCGTGCCGGCGATCTTCGCCATGCTCGCTTTCGTGACCGTGGTGGGGCTGGCGCTTCCGTGGCTGCAGCCGGACATCTTCAAAAGCCGGCTCAAGCTCATCAACGAGCGCCGCGGCGCGTTGAGCCAGCAGCGCAAGCAACGTCTCGAGGCGGAGCGCCATTCCCTGCGCCGGCTCACATCGGGCCGCGAAGATTTCATGCGGGTGGTGCTGGAGAAGCTCAAGGTCAAGAACATCACCGAGCAGCCCGAGCTTCGGAAGAAGCTGGTGCGCGCGGGATATCGCAGTCCGCAGGCGGCCATCACCTTGACGTTCCTGCGCCTCGCGCTGCCGCTGGCGCTTGCGGGAGTCCTGGCGCTGTTGCTGTTCGGTT
>DATJLY010000511.1:0-7182 GCA_035509095.1 Allostellaceae bacterium
CCCATCGCTCCTTGCCGGCGCCGGATCCGCGTTCGCGATGCTCGGGGCCTATGTCTTGGCCGGGGAGCTGCACGAGGCGGATGGTGATTTCGAGCGGGCTTTCCCTGCCTATGAGCGGCGGCTGCGGGCATTCATTCTGCGTCAGCAGGACGCGGCCGCCCGCTTTGCCGGTTCCTTCACGCCGAAAACCAGGGTCGGGCTGTTTTTGCGCGATCGCGTGGTCAACCTGATGAACGTGCCGGGGGTTGGCGTGTGGCTCACGCGCCAAATGTTCGGCGAGACGTTTCCGATACCGACTTATCGTTAGGACCGTCATTCTGCGACCGCGACCTCACGGGGGGCGGCGCCAATTCAGCAGGCGCTGCTCGAGCCACGCAATGAGGCTCGCGCTGACGAATCCCACCCCGCCCAGCAGGATGATGCCGGCAAAAAGATCGCCGGGGCGGAAGGTGCGTCCGGCGAACAGGATCCATTGTCCCAGACCGTCGCGGCTTGCCAGCATTTCGCCGATGATCGTCAGGACCAGCGATACCGTGACGCTGAGCCGCAACGCCGCGAAGATGTCGGGCAAGGCGCTTGGCAAGGCGATCTTCAGGATCACCTGCAGTCGCGAGAAGCCCAGCGCACGGCTTACGTCGGTCAGTCGCGGCTCGATGGTTTCGAAGCCATGGATCGTCGCGAGCAGCATCGGCCACAGTCCGCCGAACACCACGACCGCGAGCACCATCTCATCGGACAAGCCGAGAAAGCCGATCGCCACCGGCACAAGGGCCGATGCCGGCACCGGCCGCACGAACTCGATCATCGGCGCGAGATAGGCCCGCGCCCGCGGCGAGATGCCGATCAGCGAGCCAAGCGCGATGCCGAGCAGCGAGGCGGCCGCCCAGCCATAGATCATGCGGCCGACCGTGTCGGCAAGCTCGATGCCGAGCGTTCCGTGGACCAGCCCGGCGACGAGCCTGTCCCAGGCCTGTCCGGGGCCGGCAAAGAAGACTGGCGACAGCCATTTCGAATCGGCCGCGACCTGCCAAAGACCGACGAAGCCGGCCGCGACCGCCACGCTTGCGAGCCACCACAAGAGGCGAAGCGGCCTCATTGCTCCGCTCCGCGCGCGCCGGCAGGACCGAAGAGGCGGCGCTGCATCCATACCAACGCCGCGTTCAACCCCCATCCGATGATGCCGAGCCAGATCACCACCGCATACATCGAGGCGGGATCGAGCTTCTGTTCGGACACCATGATCGCGCTGCCGAGGCCCTGGGGGTTGACCACCACTTCGGTCGTGACGGCGATCACCAGGGCGAGCGCCGCCGAAAGCCGAAATCCCACGAAGATGCGGGGCAGCGCCGCCGGCACCACGATCTTCAAGACGCGACCGATATATCCCAGTCCCATCAACCGCGACACGTCGAGAAGGCAAGGCTCGGTGCCCGCGACGGCCGACCGCGTGAAGATCAGGATCGGAAAGATCGTCCCGGGAAGGATCAGGAATATCTCCATCCGATAGCCGAAGCCGAAGGCCAGAAGCACGACCGGAATGATGGCGGCGGACGGGATCGGCCGGATCGATTCGACGGTGACCATCATCAGACGATCGACCGCGCGCGACATGCCGAACAACACGCCCAGTACCACGCCGATCATGCCGCCGATCGCCAACCCGCCGAGCGCGGCGCCCAAGGTCTCAATGGTTCCGGTCAGCAGCGAGCCGTCGAGCACCACGCGATAGGCGGCGACGGCGATCTGGCTCGGCGGCGCAAGGCTGTCGCTCTGATAAGAGCCGGTATCCATCACGATCTCGACGAAGGCGAGCAACAACAGCGGCGCAACGGCGCCGCGCCAATCACGCCGCACCAGGCGCGACGCGAAGCCGGGGCGACGGCGCGTGGCGCCCGCAATCGCCGCGTCGGCCATCAGCGTCCTTCCTTGACGACGTCGAATAGGGCGCGCCGCAGCCGCAGGAATTCAGGCTCTTCCGGGGTGCGCAGCCGATCTCTCGGACGGTCGAGCCCGATCTCGAATTCCGTCGCGATGCGGCCGGGATGCGGACGCATGGCGACGACGCGGTCGCCCAGATAGATCGCTTCCTCGAGATCGTGCGTGACGAAAAGCACCGTCGCGTTGCTGCGCGCCGCGATCTCCTGGATGTCGTCCTGCAATGCCTGGCGCGTGATCGCGTCAAGCGCGCCGAACGGCTCGTCCATGAGCAAAGCCGCCGGCTCCTGGGCGAGACAGCGCGCGATCTGCACGCGCTGCTGCATGCCGCCGGAAAGCTGGCTCGGATATCGATCCGCCTCACGCGCGAGGCCGACGCTGTCGAGCAGGGTCATGATGATGTCGTGACGCGACGATTTCGTCTTGCCCATCGCCTCGAGCGCCAGCGACACATTGCCATAGGCGGTGCGCCAGGGAAGCAGCGCCTTGGTGTAGTCCTGAAACATCAGGGCGATGTCGCGGCGGCCCGGCGCCGCCCTTTCTCCGTCATAAAGGACGCGGCCGGCCGTCGGCTCGACGAGGCCGGCGAGGAGACGCAGCAGCGTGGTCTTCCCGCATCCCGATGGGCCGATCACGCAGAGGAACTCGCCCTTCCTCACCGTGAGCGAGACATTCTCGAGAATGGCCTGCCCGCCAAGCGCGAGGCCGACGTCGTCGAACCGGATGATCGGCGCCGCGACGCCGGGGGATGTCGACTCTTCGCGCACGCGGCCGCCATGCTGCATTGCCGGATCGGCGCCTTAAGGGCCAAGCTTGATTATGGTTGGATTCATACCATACCGTGCCTAGACTGCAACACCGGTATCGGAAAGAGAAGCAAGGCGCGGGGAGGGAGGGGGCGATGAAATCACGTCTTGGCGCGGCGTGCGGCGCGATCCTGGCGGCACTGCTGTTGGTTCTGCCGGCGAGGGCCGAGCCGACCAAGCTCGGCATCGGTTATGGCAACACCGCCGACACGCTCAACATGCTGATCGCGAAATCGCAAGGCATCTTCTTGAAGCACGGGATCGACGCGACGCTTTTGCGGGTCGGCAACACGGCCGGCATGATGGCCGGCATCACGTCGGGCGATCTCCAGATCATCATGAGCAATCAGGGACAGATGCTGATCGGCTTGAATGGCGGGCTCGACCTCGTGGTGATCGACGGCGGCTCGCGCATTTCGGCAAAGGACGACACCACGGGCCTCGTGGTCCGCAGCGATCTCGCCTATTCGGCGCCGTCCAGCCTCGCCGGCCTGCGGATCGCGACGCCGGGCTATGATTCGGGCCTCTACATCACGCTGAGGAAATGGCTCGACGACAAAGGCGTCGACGCGTCGAAGATCCAGTTCGTGGAATCGATCCCGCCGCAAATGGGCGATCTGCTCAAGGCTCATCGCGTCGACGCGGTGACCGGTGTCGAGCCGTTCCTGTCGCGGATGGTGAATGAAGGCTATGGCAAGCTCGCGGTGCGGTACGTCACCGAGGCCATCCCGGATCAGCCCGCGATCTTCTGGGTCTCGTCGCGCGAATGGGCCGCGAAGAATCCGGCCCTCGTCACGGCTTTCCGCGACAGCTTGAAAGAGGGCGCCGATTACATAGCCGCGCATCCCGATGATGCGCGCAAGGTCGAGAAAGACACGTATGGCGTCATCAATCCCGGTTTTCCGCGCTTTGATGCGACGGTGACGCCGGCCGACCTTCAAGTCTATTACGACATGGGCAGGAAGCTCGGCCTCTATACGAGAACCATCGACTTGGCGTCGGTGATCCTGAAATAACGCGCTACCAGCCGGTGACGCGCGCCAGCAGCGCGTCGCACGCGTCGGGCAGGCGATCGCCGCGCCAGGCGACATGCTGGTCCGGCCGGATCAGCGCGTAGGTCCGGCGATAGAGATCGCGTGCCTCGGCTCCCGGCACGGCCAGGGTTGTAAGCGGCACGTGCCGCGCCGCGGCCGCCGCTTCGAGCGGCCGCGCATCGCCTTCGCCGCCGAGGCAAAGCAGCGTGAAGCCGCGCCCGAAATGATCGAACAGCGCGCTTCCGTCCGGCATCCAGACGTGCGGGGCGCGGCCGCCGGGACAGGCGGTCGGCACATAGCGGACGAGATCGTCGGGCGGCGGCACGCTCCCGTCCGGCACGATGAGGGGCGAGGCCTCGTAGCGCGCCCCCAGCTGCACCCCGATCGAGGCGAACTCTTCGCCGAAGGTCGACAGGAACGCGCTTGCCTCGGCGCGCGCGGCGGCTCCGGCGGCGGAGTCCTCTTCGATCGCGGCACCGACGGGAACCGCGCCGACATTGCGCGCGAGCTGCTGCGAGGCGCCCGTGTTGCGCTGCGCGATCGGCCGACGCTCGGTCTCGTAGGATTGGAGCAAGCGGGGTCCGCCCCATCCCTTGAGGCACGCCGTAAGCTTCCAGGCCAGGTTCGCGACATCGTCGACGCCCGTATTCATGCCGAAGCCGCCGGTCGGCGTGAAGAGATGCACGGCGTCGCCGGCGAGCAACGCGCGTCCCGACCCGAATCGCTCGGCCACATAGGCCTGCCCGCCGATCCAGGTGGAATGGCCGAGGAACTCGACCGCGAGGTCGGCGCCGACCGTGGCGCGGAACCGTTGCGCGATGGCGGCTTCATCCGGCTGCTCGTCCGGCGAGCGCAATTTGCCCGTGAAAATGAACTCGCCGCGCCCGTCGAGCGCCACGAGATTGCTGCGCACCTCGGCATTGACCGCCCAATATTGCCAACAGGCCCGGACCGCCGTACGGCGATAGAAATCGCTCGACCGCACATGCGTGTTGACCATCGGCCCGCCCAGATAGGCCTGGTCGAGGGTTTCGCCGTCATAGTGAATGCCGAGCTTGCGGCGCACGATGCTGCGCCCGCCGTCGCAGCCGACGATATAGGACGCGCGCCAGACCTCGCGCGCGCCGTCCGCGCGCTCGATCGTCGCGTCGATGCCATCCGCCGTCTCGGCCCAATCGGTGCAGGTCCAGCCGTAACGCAGCGTGATCCGCTCGCTGCTTGCGACGCGAGCATGAAGGAACCGTTCTGCATACATCTGGTTGCAGCGCAAGATCGGCTCCGGCGTCGGCCAATCCGTCGGGTTCGCCAAAAGCTGGCGCTGCTTTTCCGCTTCCGATGGCATCGCGATCCGCGCCAGCTCCCACCCGGCAAGCCGCGTGAAATAGCCGACATCGGTCGGATAATCGGCCGGCAGGCCCAACGCGCGGATGTGGCGCGCGAGGCCGAGCCGGCGGTAATGCTCGAGGGTCCGCGCATTGTGGGTGCTGCCCTTCGGCAGCCACCGCGTCGTCGCCTCCGCGTTGACGATGAGGGAGCGGATGCCTTGGGCGTCGAGGTCGAGCGCGAGCATCATCCCGACCGGGCCGCCGCCGACAATAATCACCGGAACCTCGATCATGCCGAGACCTGCGCGGCCGCGGCGCACCAACGGATCGCGTTGATGAGACTCGACGGATCGGCGATGCCTTGTCCTGCGATGTCGTGCGCGCTGCCATGCGCGACGCTCGCGAACAAGACCGGCGCGCCGATCGAGAAGACGGCGCTGCCGGGTTCGAGCTTGATCGGGATATGGCCCTGATCGTGCAGCATCACGACATAGGCATCGCGCCCGCCCCGCGCCAGCATCACGTCGGCGCCGAAAGGACCGTCCGCATCGATGCCGAGCGCGCGCGCGTCTGCGATCGCGGGTCCGATCTCGGTTTCTTCCTCGCGCCCGAAAAGCCCGTGCTCGCCGGCGTGGGGGTTGAGTCCGGACACGCCGATGACGGGCCGCGCGATGCCCATGCGGCGCAGCGCCGCGTCGGCGGCGCGGATGACTTTGATGATCCGCGCCCGCGTCACGAGCGTCAGCGCGTCCCGAACCGAAAGATGCAAGGTCACGTGCGCGATGCGGAACCGCTCCGACGCGGCCATGAGATAGACCTCGTCTTCGGGCGTCCGGGTGATGCGGGCGAGAAATCCCGGATAGCCGTCGAAGCCGATGCCGTCCCGATGGACCGAAGTCTGATCGTGCGGCGCCGCCACGACGGCGCCGACGACGCCGTCCTGCGCCAGCCCGATCGCCGCCTCGGCATAGGCGAGAAGCGCGCGGCCATGACCGGGCGCTTGCGCGCCGAAGCGAAACGCCGCCATGTCGAGCCCCGGGACGTGGAGAATTTCGATCGCGTCGTCCGGGAAGGCGAGGTCCGCAGCGGTCCTCGCGACCTTGATCGGCCGATCGATGCCGAACTGCCGCGCCGCATGCTGAACGAGAGCGGCGTCGCCGACCATCACGGCCGCGCAGCGGCGTCTTACCTCGCCATTGCAAAGCGCTTTCAGCACGATCTCCGAGCCGATGCCCGCCGGATCGCCGATCGCTATCGCCATGCGCATGCGCCGCATTGGGCCGCCTGTCCTCGTGGAACGGGATGGGGCCCGAGTGTCGATGCTTTTCGCCGCGAAGACAATGAGGCGCGTGAAGCGCGGGAACGGATCGTCCGGCCAAGGACTTGTGACTTCGTCGAATCCAAAGCAACCGCGGCGCCCAAAGGGCCGGCGCCGGCGCCAGCCCCTTTTTTGATCACAGGCGTGACCGAAGCTGCCATGCGCCAGCGCCGGAACCGTGCAGATGGACGAGCATTAATGTCCCGGCGCCGATGCCAGGGGACTCATTTCCCCGCGCAGACGCGGGCCCGGAGGGCGATCTATGATTCGCACGGTACTTCTCGTCATATTGATTCTGCTGTTGATCGGCTCGTTGCCGACCTGGCCCTATAGCGGCGGCTGGGGATATTATCCGAGCGGCGGGATCGGCACGCTCCTGATCGTCATCATCTTATTGGCCGTATTTGGCGTGATATAGGCCGGCACCGGCTCATTTGGCCGGCGCGGGCTGGGGTTGCCGCGTCGGCGCCGGATGCTCGATCGACGAGCCGGTGAAGAAATCGTCGAGCCCATAATCGCCGGGCGCGCGGCGGACGAAGTGCGGGTCACGGCCCGCTTTCACCTCTTCCATCGCGCGCAGGAGCTGTCGCCGCATGAGCACGATCGCGCGGTCGGTCGTGCCCAGGATCTCGGTCGTGCGATCGACGACATCGCCTTGGCTTTCGACCACCCAATGATCGTGGTCATAGAAATTGCGCCCCAGGCCGGCATAGGTGTCGCGGGCCATCTCGTCCCGATCCTGGAGATATCGGTTCCGCCGGTTG
>DATJLY010000512.1:0-4974 GCA_035509095.1 Allostellaceae bacterium
CCATCAGCGTCGGCATGATGGTCGCGAACGCGAACCTTGAACAGCTCGTGGAGCAGTACAACCGTACTTACAAGAGCGGGCTGTGGCTGCTCAACACGTTTGGCGGCTGCGTCGTGAGCTATGAACAGCTCATCGATCCCGGCGATCGCAGCTGGATCGAGCCTTTGGCCCAGGTCACCAACCTTCCCGCGGGCCGGCTTCTGGCCGCGCAGGAGCGGCGCACGGCCGCGCCCTCGCACCGTATCAAGGCGCCTTGCTTCGACCGGGCGGCGCGCCAGACCTTCGACGACCTAGAAGCGCTCCGCGGGCTTGTGATCGCGCCAAGCACCCAGGCCCTCCGGTCATGGCGCAAGTCCGCCGCACTGCAACATGAGGCCGCGACGCCCTCGCCGGGCGCCAACGTTAATTCGCCTTCATGTACCTTAGTTTAGTTGCCACAGCCCATCGGTAGCACGAAGTTGTCACGGTCAGAACAGCTCGCGATGGAGGATGCGGTGACATATTCTCGTCTCATCGGCGCGTCGGTGCTCGCGGTGGGCCTCGCCTTTGGATTTTCGGCCATGGCGGCGGATACATCGGGCATGGCGACGCCAACCGGTTCGAAGATCAGTCCAGCCATCTGGCATCAGATGGATGCGGTCCAAAAGACCGACCTGATGAAGGCGCAGAGGAAGCTGAAGCAGGACGGCGTCTATCGAGGCCCGATCGACGGCAAGGGCGGCCCAAAGACCATCATGGCGATTCAGAAATTCCAGAAATCCAACGGGCTGAAGCCAACCGGCTGGCTCGACAAGCCGACCTGGGACAAGCTTGGCATCCATCCCACGATGGCGACCGCGGCCGGAACCACGAAATAGGCGCCAAATAGGCGCCATCGCGGTCGCTTGGTGCCCGCGGCCGGACTTGAACCGGCACTCCCGTTTTCTGGGAAACGGATTTTAAGTCCGTTGCGTCTACCGATTTCGCCACGCGGGCCTGGGCGGAACGTGTTTCAGTCTACACCTCGGCCGGGGTCCCGCCGAGCGCGGTTACGAGCGCCGCCACCTCGTCCCTGGCGCGCTCCAAAGGCGCCGGCTCGCGGCCCCTGAGCACCAGCGCCACCCCGAACCCGCCGCGCCGGGTGAAGGGATAGGAGCCGATGTCGATATCGGGCCAACGGGCCTGGATCTCGCCCAGCCCTTTGGCGAGCAGCCCTTCCGGTACGGCGCATTCGATGGTGCGCGACAGGACTGGCGGACCGCCCTTCAGCCCCGGCTTCACGCCGTCGAACATCGCCTGCATCACGGTCGGGATGCCCGCCATCACGAACACATTGCCGATGCGGAACCCCGGGGCGCGCGAGATCGGGTTCGGGATGAGCGTGGCGCCTTCGGGCGTCATCGCCATGCGCAGGCGCGCCTCGTTGAGCTCGCCAGGCTTGTAGTAGGAGAGGAACTGGCGGTGCGCGTCGGGATGGACGACGAGCTTCAGCCCAAACGCCCGCGCGACGCATTCCGACGTGATGTCGTCGTGCGTCGGCCCGATGCCGCCGGTGGTGAAGAGATAATCGTATTTCGCGCGCAACTCGTTCACGACCGCGATGATGACGTCAGGCACGTCGGGAATGACGCGCGCCTCGCGCAGAATGACTCCCGCTTCGGCAAGACCCTTGGCGATGAAATTGAGGTTGGCATCCTGGGTCCGGCCGGACAGGATCTCGTTGCCGATGACGAGGACGGCGGCGGTGACGTGCGGCGCGGTGCTCATGGACCCTCCGGGCAGCAGTAAGCCGCAAAGCCGCGCCGCTGGCAATCGCTCGCCCTAACGGATTGATTTCGGCGCGTCGAGGGCGCATCTAGGGACATTGGGAACGAGGAGCAGGGACCATGAACGATCACCTGTCTCCCGGAGGCCAGCAAAGCCTTCAGGAGCGGTCGATCAAGCTGCACGGGGAAGCGGAGTTCGCCGCCATGCGCAAGGCCGGGCGGCTTGCGGCCGAGCTATTGGATTTCATCACCCCCCATGTGAAGCCGGGCGTCACCACCGACACGCTCGACCGGCTGTGTCATGGCTTCACCGTCGATCACGGCGCGGTGTCGGCACCGCTCAATTACCGCGGCTTTCCCCGCTCCATTTGCACCTCGGTCAACCACGTCGTGTGCCACGGCATCCCGAGCGACCGCAAGCTGGTCGAAGGAGACATCGTCAATATCGACGTGACCCCCATCGTCGACGGCTGGCACGGCGATTCGAGCCGCATGTATCTCGTTGGGGACCGCGTCTCGGTGAAGGCGCGACGCCTCGTCGACGTGACCTGGGAGGCGATGATGCGCGGCATCGCCGAGGTGCGCCCCGGCGCCCATGTCGGCGATATCGGCCATGCGATCCAGACCTATGTCGAGGCGCAGCGTTTTTCGGTGGTGCGCGATTTCTGCGGCCATGGCGTCGGCCGCATCTTCCACGATGCGCCGTCGATCCTGCATTTCGGCCGCCCGGGCGAAGGACCCGAAATCCGCCGCGGCATGTTCTTCACGATCGAGCCAATGGTCAATGCCGGCCGCTATGAGGTCAAGATCCTGACCGACGGCTGGACCGCGGTGACCAAGGATCGCTCGCTTTCGGCGCAGTTCGAGCACACGATCGGAGTCACCGAGGATGGCTGCGAGATCTTCACGCTCTCGCCCGCCGGATTCGACCACCCTCCCTACGGGACCGGCTGAGGCGGCGGCGCCCGATTCGGGCGCCGCGAAAGAGGAATCCCCGGACTATGTCGGCCACCGCGGGCGGCTGCGCAAGCGCCTGCTCGACGGCGGCCCGGCGGCGCTCGCCGATCATGAATTGCTCGAATTCCTGCTTTATGCGGCGATTCCCCAGCGGGACACGAAGCCGCTTGCCTATGCGCTCATCAAGCGATTCGGCAGCTTCAGCGGCGTCCTCGGCGCCGACCGGTCGTCGCTTGCCCAGGTCCCGGGCATCAAGGACGCGTCCGTTGCCGCCTTGCTGAGCGTGCGCGAAGCGGGGCTCAGGATGCATCGGGCGCAAGTGCAGGACCGCAACGTGATCTCGTCCTGGCAGCAGCTCCTCGATTATTTCACGGCGCGCGTCGGCTATGCCGAAGCCGAGGAATTCCATCTCCTCTTCCTCGACCGCAAGAACTCGCTCATCGCGGACGAGAAGCAGCAGCGCGGCACCATCGACCATGTCCCGGTCTATCCGCGCGAGGTCGTGAAGCGCGCGCTCGAGCTGGGCGCGTCCGCCATCATCATGGTGCACAACCATCCTTCCGGCGACACGACGCCGTCGAAAGGCGATGTCGAGATGACGCGCGCCGTGCAGAAGGCGCTGCAATCGGTCGGGCTGCAGATCCACGATCACGTCGTGATCGGCCGCGGCCGGCACTCGAGCTTCAAGAGCCTGGGCCTGCTCTAATCCGCCCCTTGCAGCGCCTTGAGCAGCGGCGCCAGCTCGACGCGGAACGGCCGCCAGCGGCCGACGCTGGTTTGATAGATCGGCTGGCGGACCTGGGTCATGCTGGCGGTGCGCACCGGCCGCCGCGCCTCGTGGAAGGCGAGACAGGCAGGCGACCATTCGAGCCCGCAGAACGCGACGAGACGCCGCGCCTCGTGTTCGAGATCGGCGACCACGCTCTCGTATTGGACTTCCAGGAAAATATCGGGGGGCAGCACGGAGCGCCAATGGGCGGCGAGCTTTTCCTGCGCGCGGAAATACTGCCCAAGCTCGGCGAGGTCATAGGAAAAAGCCTGGCCGCGCGAAAACAGCTTCGAATAGCACGAGAGGCACGTGTCGACCGCGTCACGCCGGCTGAGGATGATGCGCGCCCGGGGCAGCATCATATGGATGAGGCCGGCATAGACGATGTTGGACATCATCTTGTCGACGATCCGCGTCGCGCCAGGCGCCAGCGCGGTGAGCGACCCGAGATAGTCGCGCCCGATCGCATCGGCCATCGTCGGCGAAAAGGCCGCGGGGAAGGCCTGGGGATCGGTCGATCCGATCGCGCGCGCGACCGACGCTTCGAGATGTCGCGTCTCTCCCGCGGCGAAGACCTTCGGATGCGCGCCCAGGATCTGTTCGATCAAGGTCGTGCCCGAGCGCGGCATCCCGATCACGAACACCGGCATGTCGCTGTCATTCGCACGGCGATGGGCCGCGACCAACGAGGCCGGAAAAGCGGCGGCGATCTCATCCATCCAGCGCTCGTTCGCCGCGCCGTCATAGGTGAGGAGCGCGCGCTTCATCCGCGCGCCGGCGCCGAGATGCGCGAAGGCCTTCACCCCATCTCCGGCGTCGAGATAGGCCCCGCCCAGCGCGTAATGCAGATACATCCGCTCGGCGTGCGCGGGGACGCGGTCGGCGGCGAGGATCGCCTCCATCGCCGCGAAATCGGGATCGCCGGGGCGGTAGCGCTGTGCCGTCGCGCGCGCGTACCAGGCGGCCGCGCACTCGGGATCGCGGGCGAGCGCGTGCGCGACGACCTCCCTCGCCTCCTCGGCCCGCCCGAGTTGCGACAGAAGGGCGCTTTGATTGGCGAGCGCAATGCCCGGCCGCCCCGGCAGCCGGCCCGCGCGCGCGAAAGAACCCAGCGCCTCCTCGTCACGGCCGCACGCCTGCAGCTCGACGCCAAGGAGGTTGTGGGCGCTGCCATCCTCGGGCCGCAAAGCGACCGCCCGCCGGCACAGCTCGACCGCTTCGTCGGCACGGTCAAGCCGACCGAGAATATCCGCGCGTACCAGCAGCACCTCGACCGTCTCGGCCGCTTCGGACGGGATCGCATCGATCCACCGCAGCGCCGCGTCGAGCCGGTCCCGCTCCATCTCGATCACGGCGCCATGAAGATGCGCGCTGACGAGGCCCGGCCGCAACCCGACCGCGCTATGAACCGCGGCAAGCGCCTCGTCGTGCCGACCCAAGGCCGCGAGCACCGCGGCACGGTTGCTGTGCAGATCGGCATTTGCCGGCGCAAGCGCGACGGCA
>DATJLY010000513.1:0-2517 GCA_035509095.1 Allostellaceae bacterium
AGACGCCGTCATGCCGCGCGTGTGCGGCGCCGAGGCCGAGGTCTGGATCGCCCACCTCGCCGTGGGTTTCGGCCACCAGGTTCTGGTCCGGCCGACAGATCCGTGCGCCGGCTCCCTTGTCGTGAACTCGCGGCGCGCCGGGCGCCATCGCGACGGTGGCATCGAACACCGCTGCAAGCCGCTCGTAGTCGACCTCGATGAGACCGCAGGCGATTTCGGCGTCGGCCTCGCTCTCCGCCACTACGGCGGCAACGCGCTGCCCGACAAAGCGGACGACCCGATCGAAGACGAGCGTGTCGTCGGGATCGGCGCGGGAATCCTGGTGACGCGCGCTGCTATAGTGGATCGCCGGGGCGTCTTCCCACGTGAGGACGGCGAGCACCCCCGGATGCGCCAGCGCCTTCTCCTTGCCGATGGCGCGGATGCGCGCGTGTGCGAAGGGCGCGCGCAACAATTTCACGTGAAGCAGGCCCGGCGGCAGCGTGACGTCTGCGGTATAGAGCGGCATCCCGGTGACGATGTCCGATCCGGCAGGCGCGGGCAGGCTTCGGCCGCACGCGGCGCCCGGCACGTCCTCTTCGACGAGCCGCATGCCGCTCAGCGCGTCGCCGATGGCGCGATACCCGGTGCAGCGACAGAGATTGCCTTTCATCGCTTGCGGCAGATCGCGCATCTCGTCGGGGCCGAGCGACGCCGCGGTGAGGATCATGCCCGCGGTGCAGAAGCCGCATTGAAATCCTTGAGCGTCGAGAAAGGCTTGTTGCAGAGGGTGAAGCGACCCCGAACCCAGCCCTTCGATCGTGGTGACGCGATGATCGATCGCGCGAACGGCCGGCACGACGCAGCTGTGGACGGGCGCGTCGTCGAGCAGGACGGTACAGGCGCCGCAATCGCCCGTGTCGCACCCGGTCTTGACGCCGAACCAGCCGAGCGCGCGCAACAAGCTCCTCAGGCACTGGCCTGGGCGGGGCGTCACATCGAACGCTTGGCCGTTCACGGTCAACGGCATTCGTTCGATCCTTGAGCAAGCTCGCGCCGCACCTCTTCGGCGAGAGCGAGGGCCAAGCGCCGGCGATGGCGTGGCGTGGCGAATGCGTCGTCGACACAGAGCGCATCGGGAACAGCCGCTTCAATCGCCGTGCCCAGTTCCGCCGCCCCCGGGAAGGCCGGAAAGGACAGCCGCAACGGGCGCTGGGTAGCCGCGCCGACGGTCAGTGCAAAGCGGTCGTCGGACCGGTCGTGCGTTCCAATCACCAGCGCCAAAGTGCGGCCAAAGCGGTGCGCCGTGACATGGCGAAAGGCGGACCGCCGCGCGAGCGCCGCGGTCGGAATCTCGACGGCACGCAGCAGCTCGCCGGCGCCGAGCTTGTTGCGATTGATTCCGGTGACGAAATCGGCAGCCTCGATCCGGTGCTCGCCGCCATTTGGCCGCCAGATCAGGCACTCGCTCTCAAGCGCGACGGCGAGCGCGATCAGACTTCCGGCCGGGAGCGACAGGCACAGATTTCCGCCGACGGTCGCGGTGTTCCAGATCTTGAACGAGGATTGCAGCGCCTCGCAGCACGGTCGGAAGAGCGCCGCTGCCGGCCATTCCGGCGGTACCGCGAAGCCTCGGAGCGCGGCCACGCTACAGGTGGCGGCGATCGTCAGGCCGTGAGCATTGCGGGCGAGCGGCTCCCATCCGAAGCCGTCCAGGGCGATGAGCCGGGACAGGGCGGGCTGCAGCTCGGAAAAGAGCCAGGTGCCGCCGCCGAGCCACGCGTCGCCCGGCCGCCACGGCGGCAGCTCATCGCGTGCCGTGGGTCGCAGAACGTCGCTGATGCCCGCAAGGTCCATTCCTTTCCCCAGGACCCGTGGCATGCAAGGTTCATGCTAGCGACAATTGTCTATGGTTTGGGAGAGCGCTGAGGCGGCCGCCCCGAGAAATGCCTAAAAATTAGGCAATGGTCGGCACGCGCGGCATGGCAAGTGCCCCGTCAATGGGCTGCGTGCGAGGAAACCGGTCCGCTCGGCCGCATCGGGGCGAGCACGGTTCTGCACGCCAGCAGCAGCTTCCGCGCCTCATGGCCCCATTTCGACGATGGGTCGAGCCGCACATACCGCTCGAGCAGGGGAGCGGCGTCGCCCAGCCTGCCGCTTTGCACATAAAGCGCCGCCAGATTGTAGAGAGGGTCCGGGTAATCGGCATCGGCGACAATGGCGCGCTCGAAGTGAGCGATCGCCTCGGCATATTGTTGCACGGCCAAGGCGAGATGCCCCAGGTTGAAGTGCGCCTCGGCAAAGCCGGGCTCGGCATCGATCGCCGCCATGTAATGCGCCTTGGCCTCGGCCGTACGGCCCAGCTCGCGCACGACATTGCCCAGATTGAAGCGCACGACCGGATCGCGCGGGGTGGCGCTCAGACACGCATAGTAATGCCGTTCCGCCGCGAGCAGGTCGCCGGACGCGGCGGCTTGCTCGGCCTCTTCGAACAGGGCGTCGGGATCCGGCGGCGGCTGCACCCAGGAGAAGCGCATC
>DATJLY010000514.1:0-5857 GCA_035509095.1 Allostellaceae bacterium
ATAAGCCTCAGCGGGTTCAGCTTGCCGGCGCGCGTTGAATGGATCGCGTCCACCGGCCATTCAACCGACTCGACTGCGCCGTTCAACCTGGCGGCCAACCCGTTGGGCTATGGGGCCAACAGCAAGGCTTGGTCGCTGACGATTACGCCGACCTATCAGTACAAGATATTCTTCGCGCGGACCGAGTTCTCCTTTGTCAAGGCATACGATGTGGCGCCCTTCTCGGGCTTCGGAACCGCCCAGATCCCGGGCTTCGGACCCGCCACGGACAACGACAGCACGCAGTTCCGGGCTCTCGTCGAGGCGGGTCTCGCGTTCTGATATCGCATGACGGTAACCGTGTCCTCGGTAATCGGGGGATGCGGGGCGTAACGGACGGCCGGCCTTCGGGTCGGCCGTTTCGCTTTTTTCACCGCGGATTCGTCTAAAATTTTCGGCGATTCACCGGTAATTAACAGCTCCGGCCCAGTCTTTGCCGATCTGGCAGGCCGGAGGCCGACCATGAACCCCAACGCGAAGATGCTCGCGATCGATGCTCTGCCGGCGAACGAGACCACGCCTTACTGCCGTCGGTGGGGGATCGCGCTGATCCTGGGCTCTCTCGCCTCGTGGGCCCTCGTCATCACGGCAGCCCGTATCATCGCCGGGGCCGTCTAGGCCAGACCAAGGGCTCAGCGTGCGCCTTCCTGGAACAGGATGACGCGGACCGTCTCGAACAGAATCAGGAAGTCGAGGAACAGGGTCCGGTTCTTGACGTAGTAAAGGTCGTAGGCAAGCTTCTGGCGCGCGTCTTCGAGCGACGCGCCGTAAGGATAATTCACCTGCGCCCAGCCGGTGATGCCGGGCTTCACCGAGTGCCGCTCGCGATAAAAGGGCAGACCTTTCGCAAGCTCGTCGACGAAATAGGGCCGCTCCGGCCGCGGTCCGACGAAGCTCATATCGCCCTTGAGGACGTTCAGAAGCTGCGGCAATTCGTCAATCCGGAACACGCGCAGGATGGCGCCCACCCGGGTGACGCGCGGGTCGCCCTGCGCGGCCCACTGCGGCGTGCCGATGCGCTCGGCGTCCTGGCGCATGCTGCGGAATTTGAACAGAGTGAAGGGCACGCCGCCGCGGCCGATCCGCTCCTGGCGATAGAGCGCAGGACCCCGATCCTCGAGCCGGATCGCAACCGCCGCGATCGCGAGGAGCGGCAGCACCAGGATGAAAAGCGCCAGGCTCACCGCCACGTCGAAGGCGCGCTTGGCCGCGTTGATGACCGGTCCCTGGCGGAATCCGTCCGAGAAGATGAGCCAGCTCGGCTGCAACGCCTCGAGCTCGATCTTGCGCGTCTCGCGCTCCCAAAAGGCGAGGTAGTCGATCACATTGATGCCGGCGATCTTGCAATGGAGAAGCTGCAGCACCGGCATGCCGCGTCGCTCATCCGTTGCCACCACGATCTCGCGCGCGCCCGCGTCGCGGGCATAGCGCGCAAGCGCATGCGCGTCCTCGGTCCGGTCGAGATCGAGCGGCACGCCCATCACGATCCGCAAATCGCCGCAGGCATGCACGAAGCCCTTTTCCTTGAAGGTGCGGCTTGCGCCGCGGCGCGCCAGGTCGGCGATGCGGCCGGCCCGCACGCCCGTGCCCAGCACGACGACGGGACGCCGGAACAGGTCGGAGTTGGCGTAGCGGAGGCACAAGCCGCGGGTCAGCAGCACCGACAGCACCCAGACGATGCCCGCCTTGAAGCACCAGACGATGGAGCCGCCGCGGGCGCTCGCGAGCGCCACGTCGGACGCAATCACATCCGCCAGCGCGGCGGCCGGAACCACCATCAGAAGCGCCACCGCCGCCTTGATCGCCATGAGGCGCGGATCGAGGAACACGTCGCGGTGATAGAGCCCGACCGAGATCATGACGACGATCGCGACCGTGGCGACGCCGAGCGAGATCTGCGCCGGCGCCGGAACGAGCATCAGATGCGCGGCCGCGGTCGGCGCGTTGACGAGATAGAATGCCAGCGTCAGCAGGACCGCTTCGCCGAGGCCGAGCGCGAGCGCCGGCACCGGCACGAAATGGCCGAAGATTCGCAACATGAGCCGGAACCGCCCGTTGCCGCCTTGAGCAGGCTGCTATACCGCGAGATGGTTGCGAATCTGCGAAGAGCGGGCGGGCTCAGGCCCGCCGGTCGAGCTCGCCCAGGACCTTGTCGCCCATGGCGGTGGTCGAAACCCGGGTCGCGGCCGGCTCGAGGATGTCACCGGTCCGCGCGCCGCCCTCAAGGGCGGCCACGACCGCCGCCTCCAGCAGCTTCGCCTCGTCCTCGAGATCGAACGAGTAGCGCAGCATCATGGCGAGCGACAGGATCGAGGCCAGCGGATTGGCGGCGTCCTTGCCGGCGATGTCGGGCGCGCTGCCATGAACCGGCTCGTAGAGCGCCTTGCGCCGTCCGCTCGCATCGGCTGATCCGAGCGAGGCCGACGGCAGCATGCCGAGCGAGCCCGTGAGCATCGCCGCGCAATCCGACAGAAGATCGCCGAACAGATTGTCGGTGACGATGACGTCGAACTGCTTGGGGTTGCGCACGAGCTGCATCGCGCAATTGTCGGCATACATGTGGGAGAGCGCCACAAGCGGGAACTCGGCGTCGTGGAGCTTCTGAACCTCCTCGCGCCAGAGCACGCCCGATTCCATCACGTTGGCCTTCTCGACCGAGCAGAGCCGCCCGGCGCGTTTTGCCGCAAGCTCGAACGCCACGCGCGCGACGCGCTGGATCTCGCCCGTGGTGTAGACCTGCGTATTGACGCCGCGGCGGCTGCCGTCGGGCAGCGTCTCGATGCCGCGCGGCTCGCCGAAATAGACGCCGCCCGTGAGCTCCCGCACGATGATGATGTCGAGCCCTTCGATCACCTCGGGCTTCAAGGTCGAGGCGCCGATGAGCGGCCGGAACACGAGTGCCGGCCTGAGATTGGCGAACAGCTCCATGTCCTTCCTGAGGCGGAGCAGGCCTCGCTCGGGCTTTTGCGCGAAGGGGAGATTGTCCCATTTGGGCCCGCCCACCGCGCCCAGCAGCACGGCGTCGGCCTCGAGCGCGCGGGCCATCGTCGCGTCGGTCAAAGGCGTGCCATGCTTGTCGATGGCGCAGCCGCCGACCAGATCCTCGCTTACATCGAAGCTCGCGATGTGGCGGCGGTCGAACCACTCGACGACGCGCGAGACCTGACGCATCACCTCGGGGCCGATCCCGTCGCCCGGGAGCAGCAGCAGCTTGCGGTTCGCCGGCATCGCTCAGACCCAGGGCTGGGCCGCGCGCTGCTTCGCCTCGAAGCCCGCGATCGCCGGCTCCTTCTGCAGCGTGACGCCGATATCGTCGAGGCCGTTCAAGAGGCAGTGCTTGCGGAACGCGTCGACCTCGAAAGCGACCGTCGATCCGTCGGGGCGGGTGATGATCTGCTTGTCGAGGTCGATGGTGAGCCGCGCATTGGCGCCCTTCTCGGCATCCGACATGAGGAGCGCCACCGTCTCGGCCGGGAGCTTGATCGGAAGCACGCCGTTCTGGAAGCAGTTGCTGTGGAAAATATCGGCGAAGGACGGCGCGATGACGCAGCGTATGCCGAAATCGAGAAGCGCCCAGGGCGCATGCTCGCGCGAGGAGCCGCAGCCGAAATTCTCGCCCGCGACCAGGATCTCGGCATGGCGCCAAGCCGGCTTGTTGAGGACGAAGTCCGGGTTCTCCGAACCGTCCGGCCGGTGCCGCAACTCGTCGAAGAGCGCCTTGCCGAGGCCGCTCCGCTCGATCGTTTTCAGGTACTGCTTCGGGATGATCTTGTCGGTATCGACATTGATCATCGGCAAGGGCGCCGCGACGCCGGTCAAGACGGTGAATTTTTCCATAAGGCCTCCGCCGCGGCGGCTTAGCCCGGCCCGCCCGCCAAGGCAAGGAGCCCCGGTCCCTCGATTTTCGCGACAATTGATAATCGGCGACGCGTCATCCGGACATCCTTCCTGCACGTTATCTGCGTTCAGATGTGGGGGCGGCCGGCGCGCCTGTCAATAGGGGCCGGCGAAGGCCATGATCGAGCGGTAAATTCGGCGCCTTGTGTGGCGTGGGGGAAGCGACCACATGGAGTCGCATGTGGTCCGATCGCGATCCGCCGCCGCCCCGCCCGCCCAAGAGCGAGCCCGAAATCCTCCCGCCCGAGCGCGCCGATCCGCGCCGGCCGGAGCCCGATCGCGTCTGGGTAGCCCAGCACCGCATCGTCTTCACCCGGCCCGGGCCGCTGCAGCTCGTTCTCGGCTTCCTGGTGCTGGCCGCCGTCCTCGCGGTCGGCGCGTTCACCTTGCTGGGCCTCTTCCTCTTGTCGCTGCCGGTCATGGGCGCGGCGATCATCGTGGTGATCGTCGCGGCGCTGTTGCGCGGACCGCGGCGGTTCTGAGATCGGAGCCGGCGTGGCGTGTTATGGCTATTGACACCATATGGTTGATTGAACCATAGTCGGCTGGTGCCGAAAGCCGAGCTGCTTTTCCGTCAGCGCATCCACTATGGCGACGGCGCGATCGTGGAAATGGTGCTCTGGCGGGTTCCGTCGCCGGTGCGACCGTCGGCTCATGATTTGAAATATTCGTTGTTCTATGGTCACGCGGGCATTCGCGACGTCGGCTACGACAACGAGCGCGGCAAAGGAGATCACCGGCATTATCGGGGAACGCAGACCGACTACCAATTCACGACCGTCGAACAACTCATGGACGATTTTTGGTCCGACGTGCGAAGCTTGCGAGGCGAAAGATGAAAACCGCAAAAATCACGGTCGGCGACGAAATGGCAAAGGAGGCGTCGCACCGGTTCATCGACGCTTGGCATCGCGGCGAAAACGGCGAGAAATTTCGCGAGCGCCATCTGTCCTTTGAAAGCTGGGACTCTTTGGCTCGTGTCCTGACAGGCAAACGCATGGAATTGCTGCGCTATGTGCGCCGGCACAAGGTTACGAGCGTGCGCGCATTGGCCAAGGCGCTGCGACGCGACTACAGCAACGTGCACGCCGACGTCCAGGCGCTCACCGCCGCGGGTTTGCTCGACGCAGCAGATGACGGCTTGCGCGCCGACTACGCGGCGATCGAGACGAAAATCGCGATTTGATACGCCCGTCACTGGTCGCCGTTGCCCTGACCACCGCTTGGCCCTGCCGGCCGTCCTCGCGGTCGCGGCGTTCGCCTTGCTGGGCCTCTTCCTCTTGTCGCTGCGGGTGATGGGCGCGGCGACGCCGGGCGGGTCCGTCGGATTAGGCTTTCCCCGCAGGCCGCCGAGATGGCGGCGCAATCCACTTCGATCAAGTGTCATGGCCGGACTTGTTCCGGCCATCCACGTTCTTCGCGGCGAAAAGGGAACTCGTGGATGCGCGGGACAAGCCCGCGCATGACCCCGATAGATGTGGCGGTTCCGCGATCCCTACGGAAGGCGCTTGCGGCTACCCCAGCTTCCTCACATCGGTGAGGTGGCCGGTCACCGCGGCGGCCGCTGCCATGGCGGGGCTGACGAGATGGGTGCGGCCGCCGCGGCCCTGCCGGCCCTCGAAATTGCGGTTCGAGGTGGAGGCGCAGCGCTCGCCCTCGGCCAGCTTGTCGGCGTTCATCGCCAGGCACATCGAGCAGCCGGCTTCGCGCCATTCGGCGCCGGCATCCTTGAATATGGTGTCCAGCCCCTCGGCCTCGGCCTGCTCCTTGATCAGGCCCGAGCCCGGCACGACGAGGGCGCGCACGCCCTTGGCCACCGTGCGGCCCTTGAACACCTCGGCGGCGGCGCGCAGATCCTCGATCCGGCTGTTGGTGCAGGAACCGATGAACACCGCGTCGACCTTGATCTCCTCGAGCGGCG
>DATJLY010000515.1:0-12950 GCA_035509095.1 Allostellaceae bacterium
CGGCGCCGGGTTTCACGAGGACGGGCTGCAGTCGGGACTCGCCGCGGCCGAGGCGCTGGGCGGCGTCCGGCGCCCCTGGACCGTCGCCGACGAATCAGGCCGCATCGTGCGGGGTCCGGTCCGGGTTCAGGCCGAGGCGGCGGAATGACCGGCTCGGCGCTTTATTTCGGCACCGTGCTGCATCAACGCCTTCGCCCGGTCCGGCACGATCTGACCTATCGCGTCTTCTCGATGGTGGTCGACCTCGACGAGCTCCCGGCGGTGGGTCGACGGCTGAAACTTCTGTCGCACAACCGGTTCAACCTGTTCAGCTTCCATGACCGCGACCACGGCGCGCGCCGGGACGAGCCGCTGAAGCCGCAGATCGAGGCGATGCTCGGCACCGCCGGGATCGATCTTGCCGGCGGCAGCATCAAGCTGCTCTGCTTCCCCCGCGTCCTCGGCTATGTCTTCAATCCGCTGAGCGTCTATTTCTGCCATCACCGCGACGGCTTGCTGCGCGCGATCCTGTACGAGGTCTCCAACACGTTCGGCCAGCAGCACGGGTATCTCATCCCGGTCAGCGGGGCCGACGCGGTGGTGCGGCAAAGCTGCGACAAGGAATTCTACGTCTCGCCCTTCATGGCCATGGAGGGACGCTATGAGTTCCGCCTCGCGGCGCCCGGCGATCGGCTCGCCATCTATATCCGTCAGCACGACCATGCCGGCCCGATCCTCCACGCGAGCCTCGAAGGCATCCGCGCACCGCTCGACGACCAGATGCTCGCGCGGGCGTTCCTGCGCTATCCGCTGATGACGCTCAAGGTGATCGCGGGCATTCACTGGGAAGCGCTGCGCTTGTGGCGCAAGGGCCTCAGGCCGCTGCCGCGGCCCGCGCCGCCGCTCGACGCCGTGACCATCTGCAAACCTGCCGAATCATAGGAGTTCGTGCCACCACCATGCGCGATCAGAATTCCGTGAACCTCGTCGCAGACGACGCCGCTCAAGGCTCGGCGCCCGATCTCACCGATTTGTGGAGCCGAATGATGCTGAGCCGGCTCGCCCGCATCGAGCGCGGCCGGCTCACGCTCGTGACGCCGCGGCGATCGGTGCTCGCCTTCGGCCCGCCGGGGGCCGAGCCCGCGGTCAGCGTCGCGATCCACAATGCGCGGCTCGCGCGGCGCCTCATCCTGAACGGTACCATCGGATTCGCCGAATCCTATCTCGATGGAGACTGGGACTGCCCCGATATCGTGGGCCTTGTCGAGCTCGCGATCGCCAACGAGCGTGCAATCGGCATCGATGTCGATGGCCACATCGTGCTTCGTCTTGTCGAGCGGGTGCGTCACGCGATGCGCGGCAATTCACGGCGCGGCAGCGAGCGCAACATCTCCTATCACTACGATCTCGGCAACGCGTTCTACGCCGCCTGGCTCGATCGGACCATGACGTACTCGTCGGCCCTTTTTGCCGATGGGAACGAGGATCTGGCCGCGGCGCAGATGCTGAAATACCGCGCGGTCGCGCAGCTGCTGGAGCTTGCGCCGGGGCGGAGCGTGCTCGAGATCGGATGCGGCTGGGGCGGCTTTGCCGAATATGCCGCGCGCGAGCATCGCAGCCCGATCGTCGGGCTGACCCTCTCGCGCGAGCAGCATGGCTTTGCCGAACGGCGCCTCGCCGAGGCGGGCCTCGCCGAGGCCGCCACGATCCGCCTGCAGGATTATCGCGACGCGACCGGCGTCTATGACCGGATCGCCTCGATCGAGATGATCGAAGCGGTGGGCGAGCGGAATTGGCCCACCTATTTCACGCGCCTGCGCGAGCTGCTGGCGCCCGGCGGTATCGCCGTGCTGCAAGCCATCACGATCGCGGACGAGCGGTTCGAGAGCTATCGTCGCTGCCCCGACTTCATTCAGCGCCACATCTTCCCGGGCGGGATGCTTCCGTCGCCTTCGGCGATGCGGAAGGCCAGCGCCCGCGCCGGATTGCGACTGACAGAGGGTCCGCGCTTCGGCGCCTCCTATGCGCGAACCCTGGCGCGGTGGCAGCAGCGCTTTCAGGCCGCATGGCCGACGATCGCGGCCCAGGGTTTCGACCGCCGCTTCAAGCGGCTTTGGGAATATTACCTCGCTTATTGCGAGGCCGGGTTCCGCGCCGGAACCCTCGATGTCGGGCTTTACCGGCTGGAGCGCGCGGGATGACCGCGCCGCGCCTGCGCTGGTCGCGGGCGCTCGCTTACGCCGCTCCGGGCTTTGCGCTGGCAATTCCGCTGGTGCCGGTCTTCACGTTTCTGCCGACGCTTTACGCGCGCGATCTGGGGCTCGGGCTCGCGCGCACGGGGACGGTGCTGTTCCTGGCGCGCGCGATCGACTTCGTGCTCGACCCGCTGATCGGGCTCGGCAGCGACCGGTTGCGGACGCCGCTCGGCCGGCGCAAGCCGTTCATCGTGCTGGGCGCGCTTGCCGCCGGATCGGCGCTCGTCGCGCTCTTCATGCCGCCTCGTTCCGTCAGTGCCGCCTATCTGTTCCTGTGGCTCGCGCTGCTCTATTTCGGATTCACCGCGGTGCAGGTGCCCTATACCGCCTGGGGCGCCGAACTCGTGCCGGACTATCACGACCGGACCCGAATCGCGGGCATGCGCGAAGGGCTGACCTTGGCAGGCATCGTCGCCACCGGCGCGCTGCCGCTGGTGGCGGCGCTCGCGGGCCTGCCCGAGCGCGCCGGCATGAGCGCCATCGCGTGGCTTGCGATTCTGTGCGGCGGCCCGTCGATCGCGCTGCTGGTCTGGCGGGTGCCGGAAACGGCGCCAAGCGAGCGCGCCCGACGCCACCCGATCGACCTGCGCGCGATGGCCGCCAATCTTCCGTTCGTGCGGCTCTTCTGCGCCTGGTTCCTGAACGGGCTTGCGACCGGGCTGCCCGCGGTGCTGTTTCCGCTTTATCTGCAGCAAGGGCTCGCGGCCGGAGAGACGGCGCGCGGCGTGATGATCTTCGCCTATTTCGCGGCCGGGTGCGGCGCGATCCCGCTGTGGCTCGCTGCGAGCCGCCGGATCGGCAAGCATCGGGTCTGGTGCTGGGCGATGCTCATGGCGATGGCGGCCTTCGTGTGGGTCCCGTTGCTGCGGCCAGGGCAAGAGGCGGCGTTCTTCGTCATCTGCCTCGTCACGGGTGCGGCCCTTGGCGCCGATGTCGCGCTGCCGCCCGCGATGCAGGCGGACGTGGTCGATCTCGACCGGCTTCGCACCGGTCAGGCGCGCGCGGGATTCTATTTCGCGATCTGGGGCATGGGAACGAAGCTGGCGCTGGGATCGGCCGCGGGCGCCGCGTTCCTCGCACTCGACGCCTTGGGATTCCAGCCGGCCGGCCCCAACACGCCGCACGCTCTCTTCGCGCTGGCCGCCGCCTATTCGCTGGCGCCGGTGGCGCTCAAGGCGTGCGCGGTGGCGCTCGTGTGGAACTATCCGCTGACCGAGCAGCGCCACGCCATCATCCGGCGCCGGCTCGAGCGCGCCGCTACCGCCCGGTCGACCGCTTGACCAGCGCGAAATAGAGCGAGTATGGCAGCATCCGCGCGAGCTTCAGCATGAAGGTGAAGCGGCGGGGAAACGTGATCTCGAACGTGCCCGCATCGAGGCCCGCGACGATGCGGCGCGCGGCCTCATCGGCCTCCATCAGGAACGGCATCGGGAAGTCGTTGCGGTCGGTCAAGGGCGTTCGGATGAAGCCCGGATTGATGACGCTGATGCGCACATTGTGGCGATCGAGATCGGGCTTCAGCGCCTCGCACAGATTGATGAGCGCGGCCTTGGTCGGCCCATAGGCCGCCGCCTGCGGCAGGCCGCGATATCCGGCGACCGAGGACACCACCGCGACATGGCCGCTGCGCCGCGCGATGAAGCCCCGCACCACCGCGGCGATGCCGTTGACGGCGCCCATGTAGTTGATGTCCATGAGGCGGCGGAAGCGCGCCGGGTCGAACGCGTCGACGGCGACCGGGTCGTGGGTCCCGGCGTTGAAGACCGCGAGATCGAGCGGGCCGATCGCCGCTTCGATCGCCGTCGCGACCCGCGCCATCGCCGCCGCGTCCGACACGTCGACGGGAAACGGCGCGATGCGGCCCGGCGGCGCCTCGGCGGCGAGCCGTTCGAGCTCCTCGCGGCGCCGCGCGCTTGCCGCAACCGTGCGGCCTCGCTTCGCCAATTCGAGCGCGAGCGCGCGGCCAATGCCGCTGCTGGCGCCGGTGATCCAGACGGCGCCGGTCACGGCTTGGCGCCGCAGGCAACGCACACATAGTCGATTTCCGACCCGTCCTTGCCGGGAAAGCGCAGCTTCACCCAATGGCCGGCCGCGTCGTACCAGCTCTCGGCCTTGATATCGCCGGTATAAAGGTAATGGGTCGCCTGAACCCGGCCGGCGCCGACCGGCACGGACTCGGTGCCTTGGGACATGAGCTTGACCTTGCTGATCGTGCCGTCGAGCGTATTGAGAAGCTGGTCGGCCGCGATCGTCTGCGGGTTCCAATGCGTCGATGGCAGGATCGCGCCGGTGACGGTCTCGTGCCCCTTGGGGCCGGTCACATCGAGTGTGTCGCCGGTCCGCCGTGCCGTCACCTTCGACACCGTGCCGTTATCGTCCTGCGAAGCGTCGAGCGACGCCAGCATGCCGTCCCGCCACACCTCGTTCGACTCATAATTGAAGCGATAGACGACAATGCCCAGAAACTTGACGGCGAGCTTAAGCGTCGAGCGGACCGTGAACCCGCCATCCTGGTGCGCGAACGTGACGCGATGCTCGCCGATCTCGTCCCCTTTGCGCCAGACCGAGAACACGATGTCGCCGCCATAGAGCTTGAACGGGTCGGGCGGCGGATCAGCAAGAGCGCTGCCGGCGAGCGCGAGCCACAAGACCGCCATCGAGGCGACCCTCAAGACCTTCGCACTGAATCGCTCGAATGGCACCGGCTTCTTCATAAAGAAGCAAAGGAAGCCGGGCAAGAAGATGGTCCGTGCGCCGCGAACTTCCGTATGGTGGTGCCGGGGCAGTGACGGAGCGGGTCGGGCGATGCGGATGTTGAAGTGGCTGTTGCTGCTGCCGGGGCTGCTCGGCGGCTGCTCGTCGGCCGATCTCGTCAACGCGCTCGCGCCGCGCGACGATTTCCGTCTCGTCGCGAACCTCGCTTACGGCGCTGACCCGAGGCAAAAGCTCGATCTCTATCTGCCGATCGACGCCAAAGGGCCGCGCCCCGTCGTGGTCTTCTTCTATGGCGGCAATTGGGAAGAAGGCAGCAAGGAGCGATATCTGTTCCTGGGCGAGGCCCTCGCTGGCCGAGGCTTCGTCGTCGTCATTGCCGATTACCGGCTTTATCCCGAAGTGCGCTACCCCGTCTTTATCGAGGATTCGGCCGCGGCGACGAAATGGACCCTGGCGCACATCGCCAACTATGGCGGTGATCCCGCGCGGGTCAGTTTGATGGGCCATTCGGCCGGCGCCTACAACGCGATGATGCTGGCGCTCGACCCGGTCTGGCTCGGACCGGACCGCGCCCGCATAAAGAGCGTCGTCGGCCTTGCGGGCCCCTATGATTTCCTGCCGCTGACCGATCCCGATCTCAAGATCATCTTCAGCACCGAGAGCGATCTGACCCGTACCCAGCCCATCACCTATGTCGACGGCACGGCGCCGCCCGCGCTTCTGGTCACCGGGCGGCTCGACACGATCGTGAGCCCCGGCAATGTCGACCGCCTTTCGAAGCGCATCCGCGACAAAGGCGGCAGTGTCGAGACCGAGTATTACGCGCTCCTCGGTCACATCACCTTGATCGGATCGTTTGCGCGGCCCTTGCGCTTCGTGACACCCGTCCTTGGCGACGTGACGCGGTTCCTCGAGGCCGATACCCGCTCCTAGGCGTTAATATCTGACGCTAGGCACCCGCTGCGAAGCCGGGTGTCGGATCGAAAGGAGCCGTCTCCATGTCGAAAGTCAGCACCTGCCTCTGGTTTGCGAAAGATGCGGAGGCGGCCGCCCGCTTCTATGTCTCTCTCGTGCCTGACTCGGGCCTCACCCACATCCAGCGCTCGCCCGCGACTTGGCCCGGCGGCGAAGTCGGCGACGTGATTCTGGTGACCTTCACCCTCGGCGGCCAGAGCTTCCAAGCGCTGAACGGCGGCGCACCTGCGAGCTACGGGACCGCCGCCTCGATCTCGGTCGCGTGTGCCGATCAAGCAGAGGTGGACCGGCTGTGGACGGCGCTCATCGCCCATGGAGGCGCGGAAATCATGTGCGGCTGGCTCCGCGACAAATGGGGCGTGCCGTGGCAGATCGTGCCCGAGATTCTGCCGCGTCTCCTGGCCGATCCTGACGCCGCCGTCTCCGGTCGCGTCTTCGCGGCCATGACCAAGATGGTCAAGCTTGACGTTGCCGCCTTGGAGCGTGCGGCGGCCGGATGAGGCTCGCGCGCCGCCGCCGACGGGAGGCCCATTGCCGGGGCGCCCTGCCTGTGGCCTCATGACGCGAGGAGGAACGCCATGACCCAACGCACCAGCCCGCCCTTTCGCGCCGAACATGTGGGAAGCCTGCTGCGACCGCACGACGTGACCAAGGCGCGCGGGGATCGCGCCGCCGGCCGGATCGACGCCGCGGCGCTGCGCGCGATCGAGGACAAGGCGATCGCCGCGGCGGTGCGCCGCCAAGAGGAGATCGGCCTTATGGCCGTGACCGACGGCGAGTTGCGACGCCAGACCTGGCACATGGATTTCTATAACCAGATCGGCGGCCTCGAGCGGGTCGAAGAGCCGGTCCGCCTACCGTTCAAGAACGAGCAAGGCGAAGTGCCTGTCGTGCTCGAGGGCGTGCGGGTGGCCGATCGCCTGCGGCTCAGCCACACCATCTTTGGCGATGACTTCAGCTTCCTCAAGGCGACGGCGAAGGCCACGCCCAAGCTGACCATTCCGTCGCCGTCGGTGCTGCATCGGCGCGGAGGGCGCTTGCTGGACCCGGCGGCGAACCCGGCCATCTCGCGCCTCTATACGGACCGCGAGCAATTCTGGCACGACCTCGCCGCGGTCTATGCCGCCGAGATCGCGGCGCTGTCGCGTCTTGGCTGCACCTATCTGCAGATCGACGATACGAGCTGGGCGAGCCTTTGTGACCCGGCGCTGCGGCAATCGGTGACGCGGCTCGGCGAGGATGGCGAGCACATCCACCTCACCTACATCAAGCTCTTCAACGACGCCGTCGCGGCGAAGCCCGCGGGCATGACCATCGCGACCCACACCTGCCGCGGAAATTTCAAATCGGCCTGGGCCGCCGAAGGCGCTTATGATTTCATCGCCGAGCCTTTGTTCGGCTCGCTCGCGGCCGACGTGTTCTTCCTCGAATATGACGATGCGCGCTCGGGCGGGTTCGCGCCGCTGCGCTTCGTGCCCAAGGGCAAGATGGTGGTGCTGGGCCTCGTCACGACCAAGAAGGGCGTGCTCGAGACGAAAGACCTGTTAAAGCGCCGCATCGACGAGGCCGCGAAATACGTGCCGCTCGATCAGCTTTGCCTGTCGCCGCAATGCGGCTTCTCGTCGACGATCGAGGGAAACGTGCTGTCGCCGGAAGAGCAGTGGCAGAAGCTTCGCCTCGTCGTCGAGACCGCGCGCGAGGTGTGGGGATAGCTATTTCCGGTACCAGTTCCCGGCCTGCACCCGCACCGTTGCGTCGGCGGCGCCAAAGGCGACGCCGAGCGGATCGCCGCCTTCCTTCACAGCGCGGATCTGTTGGCGCAATAGCCGCCGCAGGCGCACCACGCCGAGGTCCGATGTGGCGAGATTCTCCTCGGAATGGAGGCCGATCGGGCCTTGGCCCACCTGCGCCTCCCAATCGCCGGGAAAGCGCTGATGCTCGTCCTCGCTGAGTTCGGACCAGAGCCTGCCGTCATAGTTCCGCGCCTCGCGGGCGACAAAGTCCTCCGGCACACGGCCGGCGTGGAACAGGCGGTAATGCGTATCGTCGACGGGAAGAACCCATCCGATGCGCGCGGCGGGGCCCGATTGCAGCCGCACGTCGGGCACGATCCGCACATGCGGGAACAGCACCTGGGTGACGCGGTCCATCTCGCGCCCGTCGTCGAGCTTGCGATAGGCGATGTATTTCATGCCGTGATCGGCCTGCTCCCACGTCACTTGGGGCATGACGCCGAATTCCGGCACGAACTGCACCCCGCTGAAGGTCGTGTGCAGGATCGGGAGATGGAACGGGTCCATCACGTTTTCCCAATCGTTGAGCCAGTTGGTGGGCACGATCTCGACCGTGTGATCGCCGCCGCCGCCGGTGCTTGCCCCGTCCGCATGGATGCGCTCGCCGGGCCCTACCGTCTCGAGACAGTCATAGCGGGGCAAAAGCGGCTTCTTCGCCGGCGGCCCCATATAGGCGAAGACGAGGCCATAGCGCTCTTCGACCGGATACCAGGGCTGGCGCACCTGATGCCGGGCGCGACCGCCGTCGGGCTCGCACGGCTGATCAAGGCAGCGTCCCTCGACATCGAACAACCAGCCGTGATAGCAGCAGCGGATGCCGTCCTTCTCGATCCGGCCGTAATAGAGCGTGGTGCCGCGATGAGCGCACCGCGGGTAGAGGAGGCCGGGCCTTCCGGCGCGATCGCGGAACAGGATCAGGTCCTCGCCGAGGACGCGGACATTCTGAGGCTTCGGTCCGACCCGCTCGCCGAGCGCGACAGGATGCCAATAGCGGCGCATGAACGCGCCGCAAGGGCTGCCGGGTCCCACCTCGGTGATCTCGGCATCGTGATAGGCCGGCCTGCGATCATGGGCCGTGCCCTCGTCAAGCGGACGGTTGGCGTGGTTCATTCCTTCCCCCCTGCGCGGCGACCGGCGCCTCGCATTATCGCGTCTGCGGCGACGACCGGAAGAACGGCTCGAAGCCGCTCCAGCAGGCATCGTAGTCGCGTTGAAGCGCCGGCGTCTCGAGCGCGAAGCGCGTCGGCCGCATGACGAGCCGCGTCTCGAACATGAAGGCAAGGCCGTCATCGAGATAGCGGGGCTTCAGCTCGGCGGCGCTCGCCTGGGCGTGCGTCGCGCGGTCGGGACCGTGCGCCGAATGGCAATTGTGGAGGCTCGCCCCGCCCGGCGAGAAGCCCGACGCCTTGGCGTCATAGGCGCCGCGCACGAGACCCATGAACTCGCTCATCACGTTGCGATGGAACCAGGGCGGGCGGAACGTGTGTTCGGCCACCATCCAGCGCGGCGGAAAGATGACGAAGTCCACATTGGCGGTGCCGGGATATCCCGACGGCGAGGTGAGGACGGTGAAGATCGATGGATCGGGATGGTCGAAGCTCACCGTGTTGATGACCATGAAATGCGCGAGATCGTATTTGTACGGAACGTAAGAGCCGTGCCAGGCGACCACGTCGAACGGCGAATGGTCGAGCTCCACCGTCCACAGATTGCCCTCGAATTTCTGCACCACGCGCACGGCCCGGTCGCGATCCTCGAAGGCGGCGACCGGCGTCTCGAAATCGCGCGGATTGGCAAGCCCGTTGGAGCCGATCGGCCCAAGCTCCGGCAGGCGCAAGAGCGCGCCGTAATTCTCGCAGAGATAGCCCCGCGCGGCGCCATCCGGCAGATCGACCTGAAACTTGATGCCGCGCGGCACGACCGCGATCTCGCCGGGCGCCGCTTCCACGAGGCCGAGCTCGGTGCGGATCAAAAGCTGGCCTTCCTGCGGCACGATCAGCAGCTCGCCGTCCGCGTCGACGAAGACCCGGTCGCGCATCGGACGATTGGCGGCATAGACGTGGATCCCGACACCGGTCCTGGCGCTCGCATCGCCATTGCCCGCCATGGTGACGAGCCCATCAAGGAAATCGCAGGGCGCCGATGGCGCCGGCAGCGGGTCCCAGCGCAGCCGGTTGGGCGGCGGCGCCGCTTCGTCGAACGGCGAGCCGCGCAGCAATCCCGCCTCGATGCGGCGATAGGCGCCATGCATGGCGGTCGGCCGGATGCGATAAAGCCACGTGCGGCGGTTCTCATGACGCGGCGCCGTGAAGGGCGTGCCGCTGATGCCCTCGGCATAGAGACCGAGCGGCGGTCTCTGAGGCGAGTTCTGCCCCTGAGGCAACGCGCCCGCGACCGCCTCGGTTGCGAACTCGTTGCCGAACCCGGTGAGATAGCGAAGCTCCGTCATGGCCAGGACCCTCGATCAAGCCGGCAGCGGCGGCCGTCCGATCCGCTCCGCCGCCGTGCCAAGCACATGCTCCGCGGCAAGCGCAACGGCAATAAGGCGCTCCTCGTTGCCGGGCAGCGCGATGAATTGCAGCCCCACCGGCATGCCCGCGCCGTCGCGCGCCACCGGCATGGTGATGGCGCAGAGCCCAAGATAGTTCACGCCCACCGTGTTGCGAACCAGCCGGCGGTTGACGCTCAGATGGCCTTCGGCCTCGCGCACCTGCGATATCGGCGGCGGGGTCACGGGAAGCGTCGGCGAGGCGATCACGTCGACATCGGCAAAACGCTGCGCCGCGATGCGCGCCAATCGGCGCGTGCGCTGAAGCCGGGCAAGATAGTCGCGCGCGGAAAGCGCTTCGGCGCCGCGCACGGCCTGCGCCATGATCGGGTCGAGCTCGCCGAGCCATTGCGGCAATTCCTGGTCCAGGAACACGCGCAGCTCGATCGCGCTGAACCCGCCTTCGAGGAAGATGTCATAGGCCGCGCGCGCCTCGGGCAGACCGACAGTGCGCACCAGCGCGCCCTTCGCGGCCAACGCATCGATCGCCGCCTTGGCACCCTCGGCGATGCCGGGATCGCACCCCTCCCACAGGAACGGATCGCCGATGCCGATGCGCACGCCCGCGATCTCGAGCCGGCCGACGCGGCCCAGATAGCGGAACGGATCGGCAAGGGTTGCGTCAAGTGCCGCAAAGCCGAAGCCCGCATCCTCGACCGTGCGCGCCAAAAGCCCGGGCGTATCGAAGGTTGGCGACAAGGGCACGACGCCCAGCGCCGACCAGCGGCCCAACGTCACCTTCACCCCGACATTCCCGGTCATCGACGCAGGAATACGCACCGACCCGGCCGTGTCGGATCCCAGCGCCAGAAGCGCCGAGCCCTCGCCAAGGCTGACACCCGCGCCGCTCGACGAGCCGCCGGGCGAGCGATGCGTCGCGGCGTCCCACGGATTGCGCGGCGCGTCCCAATGGCAGTTCTGGCCGGTGCCGCCGAACGCGAACTCGACCATGTGCGTCTTGCCCATGATGATCGCGAGCTGACGCCGCAGCGACGCCACGACCGGCCCGTCCACTTCCCACTCCGGCGGCAGCCGCCGGTCCGAGCCCGCAAATGTCGGAAGTCCTTCGGCGGCGAAGAGATCCTTGATCGAGAGCGGGACGCCTTGAAGCGGCCCGGCGACGGCGCCGGCAGCGAACGCGGCGTCGGCAGCCTCGGCGGCCTTGCGCGCCCGCGCCGGGGTCCAGAGCGAATAGGCATTGAGCCGCGCGCCGTGGCGCTCGTGTTTGGCGATCGCCTCTTCGACCAGGTCCTGGGCGCGGATCCGGTGCTCGCGCAGCGCACGGGCAAGAGCGAGCAGCGGCTGCGACAGATGATCACTCATGATGCCTCCCGCAACGGCGCGGGGTCCCCGCTATCCCTGCAGCAGATCGCGCGCGGCCGCCGACACGCCACTTTGCATGGTCTTCACGACGTTGGCAAAGATATCGCGTTCGGAGACGATGCCGACGGCGCGATGCCCCTCGACCACCGGAACGTGGCGATAGCCGCGCCGCTTCTTTATCGCTGCGGCCAAAGTCTATCCCCGCTCCCTCAGCGGCGCCAGCGAGGCTAAAGCACGGTCAGCATCTGTCCTACCAGCGGATGGCGGACGATGTCGCGTTCGGTGAGGCGCACGACGGCGACGCCGGCGACCGGCTCGAGCCGGCGTGCGATCTCGGAAAGCCCCGACAGTCCTTCCAGCAGATCGCTCTGATCGGGATCGCCGGTCACCACCATGGTGGAATGCCAGCCGAGCCGGGTCAGCAGCATCTTGATCTGGCCGTAGGTGCAGTTCTGCGCCTCGTCGATGACGACGAAGGCGTTGTTGAGGGTGCGCCCGCGCATATAGGCGACCGGCGCGATCTCGATGGCACCTTCGGTCATGAGCTGACGCAGCCGCTTGCCGCCGATCCGCTCGGCGAGCGCGTCGTAGAGCGGCCGCAGATAAGGGGCGAGCTTGTCCTCGAGATCGCCCGGCAGGAACCCCAGCCGCTCGCCCGCCTCAACCGCCGGCCGGGTCAGCACGATGCGGCCGGCGCGGCCGGCCTCGAACGCCTCGACCGCGGCGCTGATCGCGAGATAGGTCTTGCCGGTGCCGGCGGGCCCGAGCGCCAGGGTCAGGTGATGGCGGCCGATCGCGGCCATAAGGGCACGCTGGTTCTCGCTTTGCGGGCGCACCGTTCGGACATAGCTTTGTTCGCGTTCGGGCTCATCCTCGTGATCACGGGGGCGCCATCCCCCGGTGAACAGGACTTCGACAGTGGCGTCGTGCGGGCGGGGCTGGGCGGCGCTTCTCTGGCGTTTTGCCATGGTGCGGTCCTTCTGTCGCAGGCAGCGGAAACGATAAGCGCCCCGGCCGCGAAGGCGGCACGAGGCGCGGGGATATCACGACAATTGATAACCGGCTGAAGGGAAGGAGGGACGAGACGACCCGGCGGCAAGATGTCCATCCAGGATTCGACCTTGTGACGATACCGGCAAATTTGCCCTTTGTCACGAGACCTTGTAGGCCAGAATTGTTACGCTACTATTGCTTGGGGTCGGAACTTGTTTCCTCGGGCCGGAAAGGTCGTGCCAGCAAGGCCTCGACCGCCTCGCCGAGAACCGCGCCTCGATGCAGGACCGCATCGACCGCGGCCGCGATCGGCATCTCCACCTCGAGCCGCGCGGCCAGCGCCAGCGCCGCCGGCGTCGAGCTGACCCC
>DATJLY010000516.1:0-19936 GCA_035509095.1 Allostellaceae bacterium
TAAGGGCGGCCCGCCTACCCTCGGTCGAATTATCAGCGGCCGAGGTTGCCATGCAGACCGCCTATCTTGACGTCATCGCCATCGTGGAACGGCTGCATCGCCAGTTCCTCGAGGTCGTCAAGCTCGAACTCGACAAGGAAAGCGTGCACGACATCAACAACGTGCAGGCGATGATCCTGAACAATATCGGCGATACCGAGATGACGGTCGGCGAGCTGACCTTGCGGGGCTGCTATCTCGGCTCGAACGTCTCGTACAACGTGAAAAAGATGCTCGAGAACGGCTACATCGTGCAAGAGCGCTCGCCGCACGATCGCCGGTCGGTGCGGGTCCGGCTGTCGGAAAAGGGCATGGCGCTACACCAGAAGCTGGCCAAGATGCATGAGCGCCACGTGGCGGCGTTGACCCAAGGTGTGGTGCAGGCGGACGAGCTCATCGGCGCACACAAGACGATGCGCCGGCTCGAGCGGTTTTGGATCCACGCGGTCGAGGTCGGATCGCGGCCGCAGCAGTTCAATCCGGCCGCCTAGGTCGGTCGCGGCGTCAGACGGCAAGCGCCGGTCTCGAGGGCCGGCGCTTTTTCGTCGGTTGTCTTCGCGCGCAAAACGCAGCACTCTCCCGCCCGTGATGCTTTCCGAACGCCTGTTGGACTTGACCCGCGCGGCTCGTTTCGGCGCGGTCGGGATCGCCGCCACCGCGGCCTATTTCGCCCTCATGAATCTGATCGCCGCGCCGATCGGCCCGGCCTCGCCCTTTGTCGCGCATGTGATCGCGCTCGCGAGCTCGATCTGGATTTCCTATGTCGGGCATCACAGCTTTACCTTCCGGCTAAGCGGCCGGCACGGGCTTCATGTGAGCCGGTTCACAATCGTCACGATCGTGCTGTTCCTCCTTGCGACGGCGTTCGCCTATGGCTGCGACAAGGGGCTCCATCTGTCGGCGCTGGTGATCTCTACCCTGGTGGGCGTCCTCTACCCCTTGGCGAGCTACGTGATCCATTCGCTCTGGACCTTTGCCGGCGGAGGGCCGGCGCAGATGGAGAGCGCCGCGCCCGAGCGGGTCGGCTAGAACGCCGCGATCCCGGTCTGCGCGCGGCCCAGGATCAGGGCGTGGATGTCGTGCGTCCCTTCATAGGTGTTGACGGTCTCGAGATTCATCACGTGGCGGATCACGTGGTATTCGTCGACGATGCCGTTGCCGCCATGCATGTCGCGGGCGACGCGCGCGATGTCGAGCGCCTTGCCGGTCGAGTTGCGCTTGAGGAGCGACACCATCTCGGGCGTGGCGCGGCCTTCGTCCTTCAGCCGGCCGAGCCGCAGGCAGGCGTGAAGGCCCAGCGTGATCTCGGTCTGCATGTCCGCGAGCTTCTTCTGAATGAGCTGATTGGCGGCGAGCGGGCGTCCGAACGCCGAGCGGGATAATGTATAGTCCCGTGCCGCGTGCCAACAGAACTCGGCCGCGCCCAGCGCGCCCCACGCAATTCCATAGCGCGCATTGTCGAGGCATCCGAACGGGCCGCCGAGCCCGCGCGCCGCGGGAAGGTAATTGGCATCGGGCACGAATACGTCGTCCATCACGATCTCGCCGGTCGGCGATGCCCGGAGCGAGAATTTTCCTTCGATCTTCGGCGTCGAGAGCCCCTTCATGCCGCGCTCGAGGATGAAGCCGCGCACCACGCCCGCCTCGTCCTTGGCCCACACGACCATCACGTCGGCGATCGGCGAGTTGCTGATCCACATCTTGGCGCCCTTCAGCACGTAGCCGCCATCGACCTTGCGCGCGCGGCTTTTCATGCCGCCCGCGTCGGAACCGTGGTCGGGCTCGGTCAGACCGAAGCAGCCGACGAACTCGCCGGTCGCGAGCTTCGGCAGGTATTTCTGGCGCTGCTCCTCGGTGCCGAAGGCGTGGATCGGGTGCATGACGAGCGAGGATTGCACCGAAAGGGTCGACCGATAGCCGCTATCGACCCGCTCCATCTCTCGCGCGACGAGGCCATAGGACACATAGCTCGCGCCGGCGCAGCCATAGCCCGATATGGTCGCGCCCAGAAAGCCGAGCCGCCCCATCTCGGGCAGCAGGTCATGATCGACCCGTTCGTCGCGGAAGGCGTCCCTGATCCGCGGCATCAGCCTCTCCTGCGCGAAGGCACGGGCGCTGTCGCGGATGAGCCGCTCTTCCTCGGTCAGAAGGTCTTCGAGATAGAGCGGGTCCTGCCAATCGAAGGCCGGCCGGTCGGCGCTTTTTTCGCGCTCACGGGCGGGTTGTGAGGTCATATGGTCGCTCCCTTGGGATGGCGGATCGCGGGCCGGGCGGGCTATTCTAGCGGCATGGCGGCTCAGGGCGAGACGATCTTCGAGATGATCCGCGTCGGTACCGCGGTCAAAGTCACCGCGGTCGATCCGGCGACCGGCGCCGAGGCGGTCATCGTCGGCGATCCGGCGGCCGGAGAGGCCGAGCTCAAGCGCCTCGCACGGCAGAAGCTCGACTACGTGCTGGCGAAGCAGCGCGGGGGCCGGTGAACCGCCGCACCGCGGCAACGAGAATGACCGCAAGCGACACGCCCAGCACGATCCAGGACGGGCGCACGCCTGCATCGGTCGAGAAATTGGCACCGATGAAGGCCGCAAACGGCGCGCCCAGCGACACGACGTAATAGATCGCCTCGCCGAACCCCGTGATGGCGGCGGCGCCGACGCACCACAGCGCCAATTGCCACAGCGGCACCTGCCTGCCGCGCGGGGCGAAATGATCCAATGCCCGCCAGCCCATGAGCCAGACGAAGAACCCGGCGATCCATAGCGGCTCCCACACATCCGCCTTCGACTGGATGAAATAATGGACGCAGGCAAGCACGGCGATCAGATAGACGACGCGGTGCAGTTTTTGCCAGCGCCGGCCCAAGCGGCGCACCATCCCGTCGGTCGAGGTCGAGGCCAGGACGACGAGCCCGACGAGCGCCGTGAAGCCGATCGTGAGATAGATCCGATAGACGATCTCGCTCGCGACCGTGCCAAGGGCCCATCCCTCGTCGATGGTATAGAAAAGCAAGTGCGCCAGGACATAGAAGCAGGCCGCGACGCCAACCATGCGCCGCACCTCGATGAGGCGCGGCCAATCCAGAAGCTTTCGCGCCGGGCTGATCGCCAGCGCGATGCAGATGAACCGGATCGTCCACAACCCGAGCTGATGGATCGCTTCGGTCAAGGGCCGCGAGCCGAGCCAGTTGAACTCGAGGCCCAAGGCCACATAGATGGCGGGCGCGAACAGCGCCGCGAACACGCAAGCCCGCAACGGCGAGAAGCGGCCGCGATAGTCGATCCAGGGAAACATCCAACGGAATATAGCCCATCAGCGGGCTCGCCCCGCCACTCTAAGCGGATGCCTCCGCCGAATGATAGGCTTCGCGCCGCGTCGCCTTGCGCACGAGATGCGGCACCAAAAGATGGAGCGGCATCCGGAGGTAATGGGACCGGACATAGAGCGCGAACAGCGCCGGCTCGGTCCAGCCATCGCGGCAGCTTTTATGGTCGGGCGCAAGGGCGCGCGCAAAAGCGAAATCCATCGCCCGCAGGATCGGCCAGGGCGGACGGAAGCGGCTGACCGACTCCTCGACCTCGATCGGGACCGCCGTCCCGAGCAGGCGCGCGCAATATCTCAAGGCATAGAACAGCGGACGGGTCAGCCCGACGCCCTCGGCCCGGTGCACGAGCCTTGGCCAGAATCCCCAGAATCCGGCATTGCCGAAATGGCTGAGCAGCAGATCGAGGTCGGTCAGATCGCGCAGCCCGCGGCCGAATTCGCCTTCGTTGAAAAGATGGGTCGCGGAATGAAGGACCATGTCCTCGGGCGCCAGAACGGCGAAGCCGGGCCGATCGGGAAGGCGCCGGATCCGACCCATGAGATGGGCGGCGGTCACCGCGCCGACGCGGGCCGTGCGCGGAACGAGGCTGTGATGGACGTCGATCGTGGTACGCCGGCCGCCATGGGTAAGGGGCGGGATCTGATGCATCCACCGTCGATAGAAAGTGTCATCGTAAGGATGGATCTCGCCGGTGCGCCATCCGGCAAGCTGGAGCAATGATTCAACCGCTCCGAGCCGGTCCTCCGGGACGAGGATGTCGATATCGTTGAAGGTGCGTCCCTCGCTGGCCGGCAGGTCCGCCGCGAGGTAGGCCGCTCCTTTCAGCAGCACGATCGTGCCAAGCACGCCGCCCACGACCTCGTAGATCCTGTCGAGCTCGTAAAGCACGTCGCGGCGGTGTTTTGCGGCCAAGAGCTGGTCGGCCTCCATGTGCCGGCGCGGCGGCTCCGGGAGCTCCCAGTAATCCTTGTCGGCCTGGGCCAGCGTGGCAAGACGGCTCAAAATGCCGCTAGACCGCGCCTGCGGAATGACGTCATCCCATTCCTCGAGCGTCAGCCGCGTGATCCGCCCGGGTTCGCGCAAAAGCAGGGGCAAGCTCACGAGCCGGCCTCCGCAAACGGGATCGCCTCATCGGCGATCCGGGTGAAGAAGGACACAGCCTCGTCGAGGTTGCTGTAGACGAAATCGCCGATATCGCATCGCTCGATCAGGTCCGACATGACGTTGAACCCGGTCTCGCCGAGGATGTTGTAGTTCATGGCGCTTTCGCCCAGCTCGACGAAGGTCCTCGCCTTCGATCGCGGCGTCAGTTCGAGCGCGGCGCCGGATTGAAATCTCGGGAAGGCGATCCAGCGCG
This sequence comes from Allostellaceae bacterium, assembly GCA_035509095.1. Taxonomy (GTDB): domain Bacteria; phylum Pseudomonadota; class Alphaproteobacteria; order ATCC43930; family CGMCC-115725; genus DATJLY01. Next base: position 4,719 of record DATJLY010000516.1, read on the forward strand.
GCGTGGCCGGCTCGTCGATGGCGGCGATGCTCGCACTCGGCGGTTTCACCAGTGCGATCGTACCCTTGGTCGAGCCCATGGTCGCCGGACCTATCGTCGCACCTGGGGCAAAGCGGCGAATGACGTCGATCGATTCGTTCTTGAGGCTGATCGGCCGGACGAGCGGGATGATCTGGCCGGTGCCCGGGGCCAGCAGCGCCAACTCGTCCGAGAGCAGGCGCCATCCGCGGAAGACGAGACCGGCGCACAACGTGCTCTTTCCGCTGCCAGGCGGCGCAGGCAGCACGAGGGCCAAGCCGTTGCGCTCGACGACCGCGGCATGAACGATGAGGAACTGGTGCGCGGTCGTCGCGATGACCCAGTTCATGCCCCATTCCAGCATCGGTGACGCGTGCCGCCGGGGCCCGGGCAGAAACGGCGCATGGCCGTCGAAAAGGAACACGGCCTGGGGCCGAAAATGGCGGCGCAGCGGGGGCTGCCAAATCTGCACGTGATAGTCGCAAAATGCCGGCCGTCGCAACACGCAGGCCGGGTCGTAAAGCAGAGTCACTCCGTCTATCACTTCCTCGCACGAGGTCTCGACATGAACAGTGAAGGGGCCGGTGCGCAGGAACAAATGCGCCATCCGTCAGCTCCCATCGACCTCGACCCGAACGAGGCCCAAGTCGCGAAGGCAGGCGATCGCGCCCGCGATCCCTTCCGGGGTGCAGTCCGGAATTGGCTTGCCGGCGCCAGGCAAGGCCAAGATCTCACAAAGCGACGGGAGGTCGACCACGTCCATGCCGTCCACCCGCTCGAACACCGCGCTCGCAAGCGGGTTCAGGCAGTGTGTCTCGCCAGAATAGGTGTCGAGCACCACGTCTTCGTCATCGAACCGTCGCGTTCGCAACGTCCTGACGCTCGGGCGTAAGATCACCGGCATAAGCGCACGCCCCGACCGTGAACCCTAGCTGACCGTGCTACTGAGGGTCAGGTTCGCGCATCCGGTGCTTGCCGATCCGGCGTCGCTCTCGAGTGTTATGAGCGCGGCCAGGATCATCGAGCACGGCACGTTCTGCTTGTAGGCGTTGTTGATGGCGTCGTTCAGCCCCATGAGGGTGTAGCCGTAGCTGCGATTGAGCGTCGGCGACATCGCGTTGAGGATCGCGCACGCCCAATGGCTGGCGTCACTCCCCGGATTGGTGAACGCATGACCGAACGATTGGGTCGCGCATTGCGGGTCGATCGTGTGAAGATTGGTCAAACGGCTGCCCAGCGTCGACGACTTGAGGAAAATCGTGAGCTCGCGCGTATAGTCGTTGCTGAGCCAGGACGGAGTGAAGCCCAGCGCCGCGCCGGCACAACCGACATGGTTTTGCCAGAACGTCGCGGAGAGGCCGGTGCAGCTCGATTTCGGGTCGCTGACCGACGCGTTCATCGACATCGCGGTCGAGACCGGATCACACGCGCCCGCCGCGAAGGCACGCCGATTGACCAGCGTCGACACGAAGGCGACCGTTCCGGCGCCGACGAGCAGCGAGCGGCGGTTCCGGTCCAGACCCTTCTTCGCGTGTGTTTTTTCGTTCGCGCAGTCGCCTTGGCCGTTGCAACCGCACCCGCAATCACCCTTGGGTCCGGGCGCCACAACGCCACTATCCATTATCTCGGTCACGTTCGTGCTCCGATCGCGGTGTTGGTTCGCATACGTTGCGCGCCTCACGCTGCAATCATTCTTGCCGAACCGTTGCCAAGCCGCCCGAGTCAAAAAAGCGGCTCGCGTGATTTTATGTGAACGGCGCCTGATGGACAGATTTAAGAGGGGCTATTAACGCCCTTAAGGACCGGGTCAAATCTGGCCAATTGGTGTCAGGAACAGCTTGGCCCAGGGCAGCTTACGGCAAGGTGATCCTTTCCGGAGTGTCTTCCCGTCTTTTGTCCCAGGGCAACCGATACTTTTGGCGATTACCGTGCCGACGCGTAAGGACTTGGAGGCGCCATAACGGACGGTGCCGGGTCCATCCTGCGCCGTGCGATCAATATCGCGATCGACAGTGCGGCGATCGCCCAGTTGGCAAAGCGAAGCTGACCGTCGGGGCCGATGATCACGAGCGGCCAGAGGTTGACGCCTGCCGACAGGGAGATCAGGAAACTCGGATAGCACCCCGTCCATCCGCGCCAGAGCGCAATGGCAAACGCCGCTGTCAGGACCGCCGACGCGATCATCCAGAACCCCACTGTAAACACGAAATGAAGTCCGGGCGCGTTCCTGCAGAACCACAATATCCGCTTTTCGAGCTCGAACAGGAATCCCGAATGGTGATTGAACGGCCCGATCCCGTCATCCGCATCGAACAGGAAGACCACATTCGGCCAGAACAGCGCTCGCACGTAGGCGAGCCTCGTGTCGATATAGGTGTTCGGGTGTCGGACGATCGTCTTGGCCCACAGGGGAAACAGCACCGAGGCGTGCCAATGGTCGTTTTGCGTCAGCGTCCGGGCGATGAAGTTGCAAGGCGTCCCCGGAAGCAGCCCATCGTCGTCGATCGGATCGTAGCAGGACATGATCTGCGCGGCCTGCTGCGGCGTCCACGGTCCCGGCAGCAGATTTTCGCCAAGGCGGTGAGACATGCCGACCAGGTCCCAAAGCGGCAGCATGTTCGCGAAGCCGGTCTGTTCCGCATGGATGATCGTCGCATCCAGCAATTTCCCCGTTGTCGCCCAGACCGCGAGCACGATCGGGGTACAGAGCGCGAGGCGCATGACCGTGCGCAGCAACGGCGTCTGAGCCGGCGCTTGCGGCCAGAGCGCCAGGACGAGGAGAGGGATCACCCCAGGGACCGAGTTCCATCGCGCCAAGGCTCCCACCAACAGCAGGATCACGACGATGAGGCTCGGCATCAGCGGGAACCTCGTTGTCTCGCCAGGCCGGCGCGACAGGATGATCCCGGTCGCGACGAGAAAGCAGCCCGATGCCAGCACGTCTTTCCAGATTGTGCCGGCGAAATTGAACAGGATCGGCGAGAACGGCAACACGCAGGCGATCAGCGCCCGGCCTGTGCCAATATCGAGGAGATGGCGGATGATCAGGAAGAAGCCGCCCCAATAAAGGACGATCAGGAGCAAAAAGAATCCCCCGGGTCCGGGGATGATGGCGTTGGTCTTCGACCAGAGCCACGCCATGATCGGCGGATGCGTGTCGACGAAGTGGCCGGTCACCGCCTGATGGAATTGATCCGTGGCATCTGGCGACACCACGCCCGGGGCATAGGCGATATAGGTCGCCGCCAATCCGACAATGGCGACCAGCGCGGGGATGACCTTCGCGGCCTTGCCTTCGACTCTCGCCGCGCCCATCCCTTGCTCCAAGCGTGTGCTTTGCGGACAGTACGCTTCGCTCAGCTTCGGATGCAATCACGGCCTCGTTCCGACTCGCGTGCTCGGTGCAGCCAATTTCTTGCTTGGACGCGAGCGCGCGTTTACCTTCTCGGCCGATGGCCTATTTCCTGCAGCAGCTCGTTAACGGCGTCACGCTTGGCGCGGTCTATGGCCTCATCGCGATCGGCTACACGATGGTGTATGGCATCATCGGCATGATCAATTTCGCCCACGGCGAAATCTACATGATCGGCGCCTTCATCTCGTTCCTCACCTTCCTGCTGCTGGGGGCGCTTGGCGTTTCGTATGTGCCGGTCGCGCTTTTGCTGGTGCTCATGTCCACGATGGCGTTCACGTCGGTCTATGGCTGGGCGGTCGAGCGGATCGCCTATCGTCCCCTGCGCGGCTCGACGCGTCTTGCGCCCCTCATTTCCGCGATTGGGATGTCGATCTTCCTTCAGAATTATGTGCAGCTTCTTCAGGGCGCGCGGGTGAAGTCGCTGCCGCCGGTGATCGAAGGCGGCTTCATCCTGATGCGGCAAGGCGGCTTCACGGTGCAGGTGACCTGGCTTCAGCTCGCGATCTTCGTGCTGACCCTGGTCTTGATGGTGCTTTTCACTTATGTGGTCGCGGCAACGCCGTTGGGCCGCGCCCAGCGCGCCTGCGAGCAGGATCGGATCATGGCGGCGCTTCTGGGCGTCGATGTCGACCGCACCATCTCGCTCACCTTCGTCATCGGGGCCGCCTTGGCGGCGGTCGCCGGATTGATGGTGACGCTTTATTACGGCGTGATCGATTTCTTCATCGGGTTCCTCGCCGGCGTCAAGGCGTTCACGGCGGCGGTGCTGGGCGGCATCGGCTCGTTGCCGGGGGCGATGCTGGGCGGCCTTTTGATCGGCCTCATCGAGGCGTTCTGGTCGGGCTATTTCTCGACCGACTATAAGGATGTGTCGGTGTTCGGCGTGCTGGTGCTCGTGCTGATCTTCCGGCCGAGCGGGCTGTTGGGCCGGCCCGAGGTGGAAAAAGTCTGATGGGGTCAGGGACGGTCAAGGACGCGGCGCTCGCGGGCGTTGTCGCCGCCATCCTCGCGCTGCCCCTTGCCGGGTTTCAGTCGGTTGATCTCGGCACCGCCGGGCTCGGCATCGAGACCCGCTTCAGCTATGTCGCCATCGGCGCGGGAGCGGTGTTTTTCGGCCGCCTCGCGCTCGCGTTCTTGCGCGGCCTCCATGTCAACGTGCCCAGCGTTGCCTTGCCGCGGTTTCAGGGCGGGCGGCTCCTGGGCGGCGTGCTGGTCGCGGCGGCGGTGGCTCTGCCGTTCGTGCCGTTCGCCTCGCGCGACGTGATCTATCTCGGCACCACGATTCTCATCTACGTCATGCTGGGATGGGGTCTCAACGTCGTGGTCGGGCTCGCGGGCCTGTTGGACCTGGGCTACGTTGCGTTCTACGCGGTAGGCGCTTATTCCTTCGCGCTGCTGGCGGGCTGGCTCGGCCTTGGATTCTGGGAGGCGTTGCCGTTCTCGGGCCTGCTTGCGGGGACGTTCGGGATCGTGCTGGGTTTTCCGGTGCTGCGATTGCGCGGCGACTATCTCGCCATCGTCACCCTTGGTTTTGGCGAGATGGTGCGGATCGTGCTGCTCAATTGGACCAATGTCACGGGGGGACCGAACGGGATTGCCGGCGTTCCGGCACCCACTTTCTTCGGGCTTCCTTTCACCCCGCGGGCGCCCCATGACGGGATGACGTTCCACGGCTTCTTCGGCATCGCCTTCGACGCCCAGCAGAAGATGATCTTTCTCTATTTCGTCATCCTGGCCTTGGCGCTTGCGACCAATTTCCTCACTCTTCGTCTGCGCCGGCTGCCGATCGGGCGCGCGTGGGAGGCGCTGCGCGAGGACGAGATCGCGTGTCGCGCGCTCGGCATCGATCCAACCAAGGTGAAGCTTTCCGCCTTTGCGATCGGCGCAACGCTTGGTGGCTTCGCCGGCGCGTTCTTCGCGACGCGTCAAGGCTTCATCAGCCCGGAGAGCTTCACCTTTCAGGAAAGTGCCACGATTCTCGCCATCGTCGTGCTGGGCGGCATGGGCAGCCAGACCGGCGTGGTGCTGGCGGCGATCGTGCTGGTTAGCCTTCCCGAACTGGGCCGCGTCTTCGCCGAATTCCGCATGCTGATCTTCGGCGCGGCCATGGTCCTGATCATGGTGTGGCGCCCGCAAGGCCTCTTGGCGTGGCGCGAGCCGTCGATCCGCCTTGCCGCGGCGGAGGCGAGGTGAGCCGGCTCGCGGTCGAGCATCTGAGCATGCGCTTCGGCGGGCTCGTCGCGATCAACGATGTGTCGTTTTCGGCCGAATCGGCCGAGATCACCTCGATCATCGGGCCGAACGGTGCAGGCAAGACCACCGTCTTCAACTGCCTCACCGGCTTTTACCGGCCGAGCGTCGGTCGGCTTGCGCTCGAGCGTGCCGGCACGACGCATCTTCTCGAGCGCATGGACGGGTTCCGCATCGCGCGCGAAGCCGGGGTCGCGCGCACGTTTCAAAATGTGCGCCTGTTCGCCGGCATGACCTTGCTCGAGAACCTGATCGTGGCGCAGCACAACCGGCTCATGCGGGCAAGCCTGTACTCGATCGCGGGGCTCCTGGGGCTGCCGCGCTATCGCCGCGCCGAGCGGGACGCGGTCGACCGGGCGCGCCGGTGGCTCGACCGCGTCGGCCTGCTCGCGCGTGCCGACGACGTCGCCGGCAACTTGCCTTATGGCGCGCAGCGGCGGCTCGAGATCGCCCGCGCCATGTGCACCGAGCCGGCGCTTTTGTGCCTCGACGAGCCCGCTGCCGGGCTCAACCCGGCCGAGACGTCCGACCTCATGCGCCTCGTCCTCTCGATCCGCGAAGACGAAGGGATCGGTGTCCTTCTGATCGAGCACGACATGCGCGTCGTAATGGGCATCTCTGATCACGTCATCGTGCTCAATTACGGCCGCAAGATCGCGGACGGCCCGGCCCAGTCCGTGCGCCGCGACCCCGCCGTCATCAATGCCTATCTGGGCGAGGAGCAGGCGGCCTGATCATGCTGGCGGTCGCCGGCGTCCATGCCTTCTATGGCCGTGTCGAGGCGCTGAAAGGGGTCGATCTCGTCGTCGAGGAGGGCGAGATCGTGGCCTTGATCGGCGCGAACGGCGCCGGCAAGTCGACCCTCTTGATGACGATCTGCGGCCGGCCGCGCGCGGCGCGCGGGACGATCGAGTTCGCCGGCCGCGACATCACGGCGATGGAGATGCACGAGATCGTGCGGCTCGGGCTTTCCCACGTTCCGGAGGGGCGCCGCATCTTTCCGCGCATGAGCGTGCTCGAGAATCTCCAGATCGGCGCGACGGTGGCCGATCCGGCCCACTTCGCGGCCGATCTCGCGCGCATCTTCTCGCTCTTCCCGATCCTGCGCGAGCGTCAGGAGCAGCGCGGCGGCACGTTGTCGGGCGGCGAGCAGCAGATGCTGGCGATCGCCCGCGCGCTGATGAGCCGGCCGCGGCTGCTGCTGCTCGACGAGCCGTCGCTGGGGCTGGCGCCGCTCATCGTCAAGCAGATCTTCGACGTGATCCGCGAGATCAATGAGCAGCAGAAGGTCACCGTTTTCCTGGTCGAGCAGAACGCCCATCACGCGTTGCGGCTCGCGCACCGGGCCTATGTGATGCAGACCGGGCGGATCACGCTGTCGGGCCGCGGCGCCGATCTGAGCGCCAACGAGGAGGTCCGCGCCGCCTATCTCGAGGGCGGCGCGTGAGCTTTTTGACGCCGAGCTTCCTCGTCATGACGGTCCTGCTGTTCGGCGGCGCGGCGGCGATGACGGGACAGGCGCTGGCGCGCAACTGGCGTCCGCAATGGCAGCTCATCCTCTACAGCCTGCTGCTGGCGGCGGGCGACCGCTTTCTCCTCTACGCCTTGTTCCAGGCCGACCTGCTGTCCGTCGGCGGCTATGCCGTCGCGGCCGCCTTCCTCGCCGCGACCGCGTTCCTCGCCTATCGGCGGACCCGGGCGCGGCGTCTGCGCGCGCAATATCCGTGGCTCTATCAACGCTGACGCGGGCGATGCTAGACTTCCTCGCCCGCAATTGGAGCCGACCATGACGAAGGTCCTTGCCACCCTGCTGATGTGCGCCTTCACGCTTGCCTTCGCGGCACCGGTCCGTGCGCAGGAGATCCCGGTCGGTGTGGTCGGGCCGGTGACCGGACAAGACGCCGCCTTCGGCGAGCAGATGAAGCGCGGCGCCGACATGGCGGTGAAGGACATCAACGCCAAAGGCGGCGTTCTGGGCAAGCAGCTGAAACTCCTCACCGGCGACGATGCCTGCGATCCGAAGCAGGGCGTCGCGGTCGCGAACCAGATGGCGAACGACAATGTCGTGCTGGTGGTCGGCCATTTCTGCTCGGGCGCCTCGATCCCGGCGTCGGCCGTCTATGCCGAGAACGGCATCATCCAGATCTCGCCCGCCTCGACCAACCCGATGCTGACCGATGGCGCGGCCAAGAACGGCTGGACCAACGTGTTCCGCACCTGCGGACGCGACGACGAGCAGGGCCGCGTCGCCGGCAACTACATCGTCGCGCATTTCAAGGGCAAGGCGGTCGCGATCGTCCAGGACAAGACCGCTTACGGCAAGGGCCTGGCCGACGAGACCAAGAAGGCGCTGAACGCCGGCGGCATCGAGGAGGCGATGTACGAGTCGGTGAACCAGGGCGACAAGGATTTCTCCGCGCTCATCAGCAAGATGAAGGAGGCGCATGTCGCGGTGATCTTCTATGGCGGCTATTTCACCGAGGCCGGGCTGCTGATCCGGCAGGCGAAGGAGCAGGGGCTCGACGCCGTCCTCATGGGCGGCGACGCGCTGGCGAGCGAGGAATACTGGAAGATCACCGGCGACACTGGGCAGAAGACCTTGATGACCTTCTCGCCCGATCCGCGGAACATGCCGACCGCTCAGTCGGTGGTCGCGGAGTTCAAGGCCCAGGGTTATGACCCCGAAGGCTACACGCTTTACACTTACGCCGCGTTCCAGGTGTTCGCCCAGGCGGCCGCCAAGGCCAACTCGGTCAAAGAGGACGATCTCGCCAAGGCGCTGCGCGCCAACAAGTTCGACACGGTGATCGGCCGGATCGGCTTTGATGCCAAGGGCGACGTGATCGGCCCGGATTATGTCGTCTATGTCTGGAACGACGGCAAATACGCCGAGATCAAGGGATAGGCTTACCAAAAGAAAAAGTCCTCATGAGGATTGCTAGTTTTTCCGCGCCGATCCGCCGCGGCCCAGCCCGATCTTCTTGGCGAAGCTCGAGCGCTGCTCGGCGTAATTGGGGGCGACCATCGGATAATCCGATGGCAGGCCCCATTTCTGGCGGTATTGCTCCGGCGTAAGGTTATAGACGGTCTTCAGATGCCGCTTGAGCATCTTGCGCTTCCTGCCGTCCTCGAGGCACACGAGGTAATCCGGATAGATTGATTTATGGATCGGCACCGCGGGCTTGCGCGCCGCCGCCGGGGCCTCGCTGCCGCCGCCGGACTGGAGCCGGTGCAGCGACCGGAACACCGCGCCGATCACGTCGGAGATTTGCGCGCCCGGCAGCGCGTTGTGGCGCAGATAGGCGGCGACGACTTCCGTCGTCATGCGCAAGATTTGAGGCGACGTCCCTTTGCTCGGTGTTTGCACCGCCATCGCCCGGCCCCCCGTTATTTTCGTACACCATGATTGCGGGTGAAACGAGTTCTGTCAATCGACGAGGCGTGGCGCCGCCGGATGCGTACGCGATGGCCTTCCCGTCCGGGCCGCCGGCCACGACGGATGGTGGGCGGCTGGCAACGAGCCCCGACATCTGGTAGAGTCGCCGCCAGCTTTCGCCAATCCCGCGCCCCATGCCGGAAACCGTCGCCATCGCCGCCGATCACGGAGGAGTCGACCTCAAGTCGCTGATCCTGCCGGAGCTGCGCGCCCTGGGCCTGACGGTCCTCGATCTCGGCACCCTCTCGCGCGACCCGGTCGACTACCCCGATTACGCCGCGGCGCTGGTGCGGGCGATCGTCGAGGGGAGGGCCGACCGGGGCGTCCTGGTCTGCGGCACCGGCATCGGCATGTCGATCGCGGCGAACCGCCATCGCGCGATTCGCGCGGCGCTCTGCCACGACGCGACGACGGCCCGGCTTGCGCGCCAGCACAACGATGCCAATGTTCTCTGCCTTGGCGGCCGCGTGCTGGGAAGCGAAGCGGCGAAGGATTGCGTCAAGACTTTCTTCACCACTTCTTTCCTCGGAGGGCACCATAGTCCCCGCGTTGCGAAACTATCCGATCGGCAAGAGTGACCTCATGTCCACGTCCCGACACGCGGTGCCATCCTCCAACAGCTTCTTCTCCGCCGGAGTGGCGGACACCGACCCCGAGCTGGCCGTCGCCATAGGCCACGAATTGTCGCGTCAGCAGGACCAGATCGAGCTGATCGCGTCGGAAAACATCGTCTCCCGCGCCGTCCTCGAGGCGCAAGGCTCGGTGCTCACCAACAAATACGCGGAAGGCTATCCGGGCCGGCGCTATTACGGCGGCTGCGAACATGTCGATGTGGCCGAGCAGCTCGCAATCGACCGGGCCAAGCGGCTCTTCGACTGTGCGTTCGCCAATGTCCAGCCGCATTCGGGCGCGCAGGCGAACCAGGCGGTGCTGCTCGCCCTGCTCAGTCCAGGCGACACGATCATGGGCCTCTCGCTCGCCGCGGGCGGCCATCTGACCCACGGCGCCTCGGTCAATCTCTCCGGCAAATGGTTCCGCGCCGTTCAGTACGGCGTGCGGCGCGACGATGGCCGGATCGATCTCGACGATGTGGAACGGATCGCGCGCGCGGAAAAGCCCAAGCTCATCATCGCCGGCGGCTCGGCCTATCCGCGCACCATCGATTTCGCGGGATTCCGGCGTATCGCCGACGCGGTCGGGGCCTACCTCATGGTGGACATGGCGCATTTCGCCGGCCTTGTCGCGGGCGGCGTCCATCCGAGCCCGCTGCCTCATGCGCACGTGGTGACGACGACGACGCACAAGACCTTGCGCGGTCCGCGCGGCGGCATCATCCTCACCAAGGACGAAGAGCTCGGCAAGAAGATCAACAGCGCCGTGTTCCCGGGCCTGCAAGGCGGGCCGCTGATGCATGTCATCGCCGCCAAGGCCGTGATGCTCGCCGAGGCGCTGCGCCCGGAATTCAAGCTCTATGCCCGAGCCGTTGTCGAGAACGCGAAGTCCCTTGCCTCGAGCCTTGCGGCACGCGGCCTCGACATCGTCTCGGGCGGCACCGACACGCATCTGATGCTGGTCGATTTGCGGCCCAAGAAGCTGACCGGGCGCGCCGCGGAAGTGTCGCTGGAGCGCGCGGGCATCACCTGCAACAAGAACGGCATCCCGTTCGATCCGGAAAAGCCGACCATCACGTCGGGCGTCCGGCTCGGCAGTCCCGCGGGCACGACGCGCGGCTTCGGCCAGGCCGAATTCCACATGATCGGCGAGATGATTGTCGAGGTGCTGGACGGGCTCGCGTCGAACCCGGATAGCAATGGCGCCGTCGAGGCTTCGGTCCGGGCGCGCGCGGGCGAGCTCTGCGCGCGGTTTCCGATCTATCCATAAGCGGCGGAGGACGTTAGGGGGGAGGAATTGAACCATGCGCTGTCCGTTCTGCGGCTGCGAGGATACCCAGGTAAAGGACTCGCGCCCGACCGATGACCGGGCGGCGATCCGCCGGCGGCGCCAATGTCCCAATTGCGCCGCTCGCTTCACCACGTTCGAGCGCGTGCAGCTTCGCGAGCTCACGGTCGTGAAAAAGAACGGGCAGCGCGAGCCCTTCGACCGCGACAAGCTTGCACGCTCGATCCGGATCTCGCTCCGGAAACGGCCGGTCGAAAGCGAGCGCATCGAGCGCGTGATCAACTCGATCGTGCGTCAGCTCGAAAGTTCGGGCGAGACCGACATCCCGAGCGACATGATCGGCGAGCTTGTCATGGAATCGCTCGCCTCGCTTGACCAGGTCGCCTATGTGCGCTTCGCGTCCGTCTATCGCAACTTCCGCGAGGCCAAGGATTTTGGCGAATTCATTGGCCATATCGGCGCCAACGTCGAAGGCGACTGACGCGGCCGGCGATCTCGCCCATATGCGCGCCGCGCTGGCGCTGGCGCGGCGCGGCCTTGGCGTCGTCTGGCCCAACCCGTCGGTCGGATGCATCCTGGTGCGGGACGGGATCGTGGTCGGGCGCGGCTGGACCCAGCCGGGCGGTCGTCCCCACGCCGAAGCCGAGGCGTTGGGGCGGGCCGGCGAGAGCGCCCGCGGCGCCACCGCCTATGTGAGCCTCGAGCCGTGCTGCCATTGGGGGAAATCGCCGCCATGCGCCGATGCGCTCGCCTCGGCCGGCGTGACACGCGTCGTCGCCGCCATGGAGGATCCCGACCCGCGCGTCTCGGGGCAGGGTTTTGCCCGGCTCAGAAGCGCCGGCATCGCGGTCGAGACCGGCCTGTGCGCGGCCGAGGCGGCCGAGATCAACGCCGGCTTCCTGATGCGGCTGAAAAAGGGGCGCCCGCTCGTCACGCTCAAATTCGCGACCACGCTCGACGGGCGGATCGCGACCGCGACCGGCGAAAGCCAATGGATCACCGGGGAGGCATCGCGCGCACGGGCGCATCTGATGCGCGCCATGCACGATTCCGTGATGGTCGGCAGCAACACGGTGATCGTCGACGATCCGTTGCTGACCTGTCGCCTGGGAGGGCTCGAGGAACGCAGCCCGGTGCGGATCGTGGTCGATAGCGGCCTTCGCGTCGCGCCGACGGCGAAACTGGTGACCGAGGCGCATAAAGTTCCCACCTGGGTATTTGCCCGCGACGACGCCGATCCCGCTCGCAAGAACGCCCTGGCCGAATGCGGCGTCGATGTCATCGGATGCCCCGCGGGAGCCGCCAGCCGGGTCGATCTCAAGGCCGCTCTGGCGGTCCTCGGCGCGCGCGGCCTGACCCGGGTCCTGGTCGAAGGCGGCGGCGGGCTGGCCGCGGCGCTTTTCCGGGACGATCTCGTCGACCGCATTGCCTGGATCCACGCGCCCCGCATCATTGGCGGCGACGGCATCGCGGCGGTGGCGCCCCTGGGCCTCCTCCACCTCGCCGCCGCGCCCCGGTTCGAGCGCCAATCCTTGGAGCCCGTCGGCGAAGACGTGCTGGAGACGTTCCGGCGCGCGGGATAGGCGCCTTTCGCTTTATCCGGATCGCTTTTCCTCGATCTGTCACCCGCGGGCTTGACCCGCGGGTCCATGGGTTGCGGGGTCAAGCCCGGCGATGACGGGCGAGGACGAAAGGTCAAGGCTCGCACGGATGTGCTGGAATCATGACAGTGCGCGCTCTAGGAAGTGCCGTCAGACTGCGGCTTGAGTTTGTACGCACTGTATGGTATAAGAGTGCGAAGCAAAGTGCGGGTGGAGGGTCGGCAGAAACGGCGCGCGGATTATCAATTGTCCCCAAAATCGAGACTGCTAAAGCCGAGCGCAATTAAGGTTTATATCATTGGAATAACGGGTTATCGAAGAATGTTCACAGGTATTGTCAGCGATGTGGGGCGGGTCAAAGAGGTCATCCCCGGGGGCGATCGGGGATTTCGGATCGCAACGGCGCTCGACCTTGACGAGGTGGCGATCGGCGCCTCGGTCTCGTGTGCCGGCGTCTGCCTCAGCGTCACCGAGAAAGGGCGGGACTGGTTCGGGGTGACCGCTTCTGCCGAGACATTGGCGCGCAGCACGCTGGGGCTATGGAAGGTCGGTACGGCGGTCAATCTCGAACGCTCGCTCAAGAGCGGCGACGAGATGGGCGGCCATATCGTGATGGGCCATGTCGATGCGGTCGCCGAGATCGTCGAGTGCCGGCAGGAGGGCGACTCGTTCCGCTTCGTGTTCGAAGTGCCGGCGGGCTACGAAGCGGCGCTTGCGACCAAGGGCTCGGTCGCGCTCGATGGGGTGTCGCTTACGGTGAACGAGATCGTCGGACGCCGGTTCGGGGTCAACATCATTCCGATCACCCAGGAAAAGACCACCTTCGGCACCGCCCATATCGGCGACAAGGTCAATATCGAGATCGACGTCATCGCCCGCTATATTGCGCGCATCTTGGGAAGGCCGCTCACATGAGTTTCATGGAGGTCACATCAAAGATCGAGGAGATCATCGAAGAGGCCCGCAATGGGCGGATGTTCATCCTGGTCGATGACGAGGACCGCGAGAACGAGGGCGACCTCATCATTCCCGCGCAGATGGCGACGCCCGAGGCGATCAACTTCATGGCCAAGCATGGGCGCGGCCTGGTGTGCCTCGCGCTGACGCGACAGCGGTGCGAGCAGCTTCGTCTGCCGCTGATGCCACAGCACAACGCCTCGCGGCTCCAGACCGCGTTCACCGTCTCGATCGAGGCGAAGGATGGCGTGACGACCGGCATCTCGGCGCCCGATCGCGCGCGGACCATCTCCATTGCGATCGATCCGAGCAAGGGGCCGGAGCACATCGTGACGCCGGGCCACATCTTCCCCTTGATGGCGCGCGACGGCGGCGTGCTCGCCCGTACCGGCCATACCGAAGCCTCGGTCGACATCGCGCGGCTTGCGGGTCTCAACCCGTCGGGCGTCATCTGCGAGATCATGAGCGAGGACGGCACCATGGCGCGGCGGCCCGAGCTGGTCGCCTTCTCGCAGCGCCACGGGATCAAGATCGCCACCATCGCCGACCTCATCGCCTATCGCCGCCGTCACGACCGCATCGTCGAGCGCGTGCTCGAGGCGCCGTTCTGGAGCGAATTCGGCGGCGAATGGCGAATGTACATCTATGCCAACAAGGTCGCCTATGCCGAGCATATCGCGCTCGTGAAGGGCGACGTATCGGGACCGGGGCCGATCCTCGCGCGCATGCACGCGCTCAACCTGCTCGACGATTCCCTGGCCAATGCGCGCAGCGGGCGCGGCGACCTACTGCGCCGGTCGATGAACCTCATTGCGAGCGAGGGGTGCGGGGTCGTCGTCCTGCTGCGCGAGCCGATGCCGAACGCGCTCTCGGAACGGGTCCGCGGCTACCTCGAATCGGGCCAGCCGCAGCGTGAGCTGCGCGACTATGGCATCGGCGCGCAGATCCTCCTCGATCTCGGCGTCCACGACATGATCCTCTTGACCAACGCGCCGCGGCTCATTGTCGGCCTCGACGGGTATGGCCTCCATGTCAGGGGCAACCGCCCCATCGTTCAGGACCCCTGATATGGCGGGTGCGCCGCCGCATGTCATGATCGTCGAGGCGCGCTACTACGCGCACATCAACGACGAGCTCGCGAGGGGAGCGATCACCGCGCTCGAAGCGGCTGGCGCGACCTTTCAGCGCTTCACGGTGCCTGGGGCCTTCGAGATCCCGGCGGCGATCCGGTTTGCTGCCGTGGCGGCGGAGCGGGGCGCCGGCCCACGCTTTGATGGCTATGTGGCGCTCGGCTGTGTCATCCGGGGCGAGACGACCCACTATGTCCATGTCTGCGAGGAGTGTGCGCGGGGGATACAGGATATCGCGCTCCGGCACGAGCTCGCCATCGGGTTCGGTGTCCTTACGGTCGAGAATGAGGCGCAGGCGCTCGCCCGCGCCGGCGTCG
This sequence comes from Allostellaceae bacterium, assembly GCA_035509095.1. GTDB lineage: Bacteria > Pseudomonadota > Alphaproteobacteria > ATCC43930 > CGMCC-115725 > DATJLY01. The sequence goes on from DATJLY010000516.1 coordinate 19,742, forward strand.
ACAAGCGCAACAAGGGTGGCGAGGCGGCGAACGCCTGTCTTGCCATGATCGCCTTGAAGCGCGGCCTCGGGCTGTTGCCCCGGTGAGCGGAGAAGACGCAAGCCCGGGGCCCGGTCGGCGCCGCACCGCCGCCCGGCTCGCCGCGGTCCAGGCGCTCTATCAGATCGAGCTGACGGAGGCGCCGCCCGAAGGTGT
>DATJLY010000517.1:0-4005 GCA_035509095.1 Allostellaceae bacterium
GCGCTCACCATGTCCGATGTGATGGCGGTGATGAAAGACGGCGTCATCGTGCAGGAAGGGCCGCCGGCCGAGATCTACACTCATCCCGGCGAAGCGTTCGTGGCGGATTTCATCGGTCGCACCAATTTCCTCAAGGGACGCGTCGCGCAAGTGGTGGGCGGCACCGCGCTTGCGACCGTCGAGACCCCGATCGGCAACCTGTTCTGCACGATCGAGGAAGGGACTCACGCCGGCGACGAGATCACGGTGGCGGTGCGGCCCGAGAACGTGGCCGTCACCGCGAATGGCGGGGCGGGCGCCAACCACTTCGCCGCAACCGTCGAGACGGTCGTCTATGTCGGCAATCTGCTCGATTGCGTCGTCGCGGTCGGCAGCGAGAAGCTGCGGCTGCAGCTTCACCCCTCGTCGGGGCTCGTCCGCGGCAACGAGGTGCGCGTCCATTTGCCGGCAGAGCACTGCCTTGCCATGCGGCGCTGAGCGGATTTCCGGCCTGTGACCCGTTAGGGGCATCGGGAGCCTTTCGTCGCCGACTTCGTTACTGGCTCATGGTCAACGATGGACGAGGCGACGATGAAGGTCCTTGCGACGATAGCTCTTCTCCTCATGCTCGCCGGATGCGGCACGGCCGTAGGCGCGGGCGCCGGCGGCTTGGCCGGTAGTCAATTCGGGCATGGATCGGGCAAAACGGCGGCGACCGTCGGCGGCGTGATCGGCGGCGCGGTCATCGGACATGACCTCACCGGCGATTGAGCCGGACGCCGCACGCGATCCGCGTCTCCCTCTCCCTTGAATTGGATATCGCGCCGGGATATTGAGCGCGCCGATTTAAGGCGAGAGGGAGCGCGCTCGTGCCGTTGGACGAAACATCCGGACTTAGGCTTGCCGCCGATATCGGCGGCACATTCACGGACATCGCGGTTTTTGACGAAACCACCGGCCGGCTGACCTTCGGCAAGGCGCTCTCGACGCCCGACGATCTCGTGGCCGGCATCAATGCGGGCGTCGCCAAGGCCGAGACCGACTACGCAAAGGTCGGCTTGTTCCTGCACGGCTCGACGATCGCGATCAACACGATCCTGGAGCGGACCGGCGCGAAGACCGCGCTTTTGATCACCGAAGGGTTCCGTGACATTTATGAGATCGGCCGCATCAACCGGCCGGACTCGTACAATCTGTTCTTCCAGAAGCATGTGCCGTTGATCGAGCGGGCGCTGCGCTTCGAGGTGAAGGAGCGCGTGCTGGCCGACGGCGAGGTCGAGCGCGCGCTCGACGAGGAGGAGATCGCGCAGCTCGGCGACAAGATCGCGGGGCTCGGCTGCGAGGCGGCGGCGATCCTGTTCCTGCATTGCTATCGCAATCCTGACCACGAGGCGCGCGCCAAGGCGATCCTCGAGCGGCGCCATCCCGGCATGTTCGTCTCGGCCTCGCACGAGCTGTCGCAGGAATATCGCGAGTTCGAGCGCTGCTCGACCGTCGCTGCCAACGCCTATATCGGCCCCAAGGTCAGGACCTATATCGGCGGCATTGAACGGCATCTGCGGCAGGCCGGCTTCAACGGCTCTTTCCTCGTGGTGCAGTCGACGGGCGGGCTTTACGACGTCGACCAGGCGCGGAGCTTTTGTATCCGCATGCTGGAATCAGGGCCGGCGGCCGGCGTCATCGGCACGCGCATGCTGTGCCACAATCTGGGTCTCGAGAACGCGATCGCCTTCGACATGGGCGGCACGACGGCGAAGGCGGGTGTCATCTACAAGGGCGAGCCGCTGACGACCGGCTCGGCGCTTCTTGGCGGCTATGAGAAGGCGCTGCCGATTCAGATCGCGATGATGGACATTTTCGAGGTCGGGACCGGCGGCGGGTCGATCGCGCGGGTCGAGGACGACATGCTGCGCGTCGGTCCGCAAAGCGCGGGCGCCGCGCCGGGTCCGGCCTGCTATGCATTGGGCGGCACCGAGCCCACGGTCACCGACGCGAACGTGGTCCTGGGACGGTTGTCGGCCGACCGCTTCCTCGGCGGCGAAATGCCGCTCGACACCGATGCGGCGCGGCGCGCGCTCGAGGCGCATGTGGCGGCGCCGCTGGGCATGGATCCGGTCGCCGCCGCCGACGGCATCCTCCGGGTCGCGGCAACCGCCATGTCATACGCCGTGAAGGGCGTCACGACCGAGCGCGGGCTCGATGTCGGCGATTTCGCGCTCGTCGCCTATGGCGGCGCGGGACCGCTCCATGCCGTCGCGGTAGCGCGCGAATTGGGCATGCGCAGGGTCATCATTCCGCCCGCGCCAGGCGTGTTCTCGGCGGTCGGGATGCTGTTCTCGGACCTGCGCTACGATTTCGTGCGGACCTGGTTCACGCGCCTCGACGATGCGAATTTCGACGACCTTACCCGCATCTATGAAGAACTCGAGAACGAGGGGCGCAGCAATATCGCGTCGACCACCGTGCGGCCCGGCGAGATCAGCATCAAGCGCGCCGCCGACATGCGCTATGTCGGTCAAGAACACGCCGTCACCGTCGATCTGCCGATGGACGTGTTCGAGAACAAGGACCGCGAAGCGATCAAGCGGCATTTCGACGCCCAGCACGAATTCCGCTATGGCACCAACGCGCCGGAAGAGCGCGCCGAGATCGTCAGCCTGCGCACGACCGTCACCGGCGTGATGCAGAAACCGCCGCAGGAGAAAATCGCGGCCGGGACACGCGCCCCGCGCAAGCAGGCCAAGACCGGCGTGCGTCAGGTCTATTTCGGCGAGGAAGGCGGGTTCCTCGCGACGCCCACGTTCGCGCGCGCGCACCTTTTGGCGGGCAACCGCATCACCGGGCCGGCACTCGTCGAGGAGCATGCCTCGACCACGGTCGTCCATCCCGGCGACAAGCTCGAGGTCGATCCCTGGGGCAATCTCGTGATCGCGGTCGGAGGGCGGAAATAGCCGCCATGGCCGCCATCGAGATCCTCGACGCGAAGACCCGCAAGGCCGATCCGGTCGTCACGGAGATCGTGCGCAACGGCGTCATCGCCGTGACCGAGGAAATGAAGACCAATTTGATGCGTACCGCCTATAACATGATCATCTACGAAGCGCTCGACTTCACGACCGGGCTCTTCACGGCGGCGGGCGAGACCGTGTCGATCGGCATCGGCCTGCCGATGTTCATCCGCGGCATGGCCGAGACCATCAAGGCCGAGCGCAAGCATTTCGGCGCCGACATCCATCCGGGCGACATCTTCATCACCAACGACGCCTATACGACCGGCAGCCATCTCTACCACGTCACCTTGACCCTGCCGATCTTCCACAAGGGCGTGCTGGCGGGCTTTGCCTGCTGCATGGCGCACTGGATCGATATCGGCGGCCTGTTGGGCGGCATGACGACGGACATCTATTCCGAAGGGCTGCAGCTTCCGTATCTGAAGCTTTACAAGGCGGGCAAGCCCAACCAGGACGTGATCGACATCATCCGCATGAATTGCCGCATCCCCAGCCGCGCGATGGGCGACCTGCGCGCGCAGGTGACGGCGGTGAAGACCGGCGAGCGCCGCTTCCTTCAGCTCCTCGACCGGTACGGCCGCGAGCCGGTGCTGCAATCGATCGCGTCGATCATGGATCACTGCGAGGTCTCCGCGCGCGCCCGCACCCGCTCCATCCCGGACGGCACCTACGAGGCCGAATCCTTCATGGACGACGACGGGATCGACATCGGCAAGCGCATCCCGATCAAGGTCAAGGTCATCGTCGCCGATGACGAGATGACGATCGACCTCAGCGATGTGTCGCAGCAGGTGCGCGGCTTCTACAATTCCGGCATCACCACGGGCCATGCCTGCACCCAGGTCGCCTATAAGTGCATCGCGTCGCCGACCGACTATCCGATCAACGACGGCTCGTTCCGCAGCCTGCATGTCATCGTGCCGGAGGGCCGGGTGATCAGCGCCAAGCGCCCGGCGCCGATGCGCTGGTGGATGACCTATCCGATGACCATCGTCGACACCGTGTTCAAGGCGCT
>DATJLY010000518.1:0-9360 GCA_035509095.1 Allostellaceae bacterium
GCGCCACGCCGTGCTGAACCTCTTCGTGCTGCCAGCCATGCTCCAGCCAGTCGACCACCTCGTCGTCGCCGGCGCAGAACTCGATGAGGTTGCGCGTATAGGTGTCCGACGTGATCTCGATGAAAGAGGCGGCCGCGACGAGGAAGAAGATCTGCTCGTCATCGACGATCGCGGCACAATCGATCTCGTCCCACGCAATGTCGGCAAGCGTCCATCGCCTCGGGCGCCTTCCTCGCCCGTCTTCGTGCTCACCGTTCAGAATAGCCTCGGCCACGGCGTCAACCTCCCTCATGGAAAGACCGACGCGCGGCGACGCGTCGGTCTTGGCCTTGTGGATGGTATCTCAACGCGGCGCGAAGATCGCCGTCACCTTTGTCGCGTTGAAGATGTAGGTGGGCAGGAAATCCGACCAGACGCATTTGTGATTGAGCTCGTTCATGGCGCCCATGAGCGTGAACCAGTTGAGCGTCTCGTGGCCGCCGCAATCCTCGACCTGGGCAAGCGTGAAGTTGCGCCAGAAATCGTAGTCGCCATTGAGCATCGCCTGGTAGAGGCGCGTGTCGGTCTCGATGTCCGGCACCATGCGCCAGGTCTTCTTGGTCAGGAACGAATGCGACCAGCTCGACGACGCCATCAGCGCCACGCGCCACGGGCTCTCGCGGCAGATGCGCGCGACCGCGGCGCCGAGATTGAAGCACCGGCGCGGGCTGGGCGAGGGCGGATCGGGCGGCGGCTTGTGGCCCAGATTGTCGGCAAAGCCGCGATAGCCGATCACCTCGCGGCCATAGCAATTGATCGGCATGGGCAGCACCCGGTGCGGAAAGCCCTTGCGGTCATAATCGAGATAGAGGATCGCGTTGAGGAACGCGTGCGACAGGCTCGGATGGTGCAGCGGCTCATAGGAGTAGGCGATGTCGAACTCGTTCTCCAGGAGCTTCTCCACGATGTACTTGCCGGCCTCGCGATGGCCCTTGATGGTGATCTCGAAATCGGGGCCCTCGCCCCAGACGTTGGGCTTGCCCGCGCCGGTGGCGGCGGATCCGTCGCGTCCCTGGCCCCACGGGCGCGCCGTCACCTGCTCGTAGCAGAGCACCGAGAAGGGCGGGATCACGTCTTCGCGATAATTCTCGTACTGGTCATCGCCCCACATCACGATGAAGTCGGGCTTGAACTCGTCGAGCCGCTGCCGCGCCTTCCGCAAACCGACGATCATCTCCTGGCGATGCTTCTCGCCGGCGGCGGCGCCGTTGTCCTTGGCCCATTCGGCGCGCATCGCGTCGGGCCACTTGCTTTGGTCCTTGGCGGAGTCGGGGATGTCGGGATCGGCCAGCCGCTTACTGAGCATGAAGGCCATTTTCTCCGCCGGCACCGGAAAGAGCGGCGAATGCGTTACGCCAAGACCCAGGACTTCGCCCATCACCAGCCTCCAGCTTGAACGATCGAAGCGACCGCAACGATTTTAACCGGGCCAAGGCGACATCGCCAACGTTCATTTTGCGGTCGCCGGGACCGCGGCGAAGAGAGCGCCATTGCACGCCGGCCCCTCGCGGCAAATAATGACACACGGGTTTGGCGTGGCGGCATTTTGCGGGGAGTCTCGACGTGGCAGCGATGGCATCGTTCCCGACATATCGCGCGGACCATATCGGCAGCCTGTTGCGCCCGGCGTCGCTGATCGCCGCGCGCGCCGATTTCGACGCGGGCCGCATCGACGCCGCGGCCTTGCGCGCGGCCGAGGACGGCGCGATCCGCGATGTCGTGGCGCTTCAGGAAAGCGTCGGACTTCCCGCCGTCACGGATGGCGAGTTCCGGCGCCACACTTATTCCGATTCCTTCACGAGCTCGGGGCTCGCCGGCATCGAGATCGCCCTCACCGAGGCAGAGGGCTGGCGCAAGTCCGATACGATGGGCCACCGCATGGCACGCCGCATCCCGCGCGTCGTGAGCCGGGTGCGCTGGGCCGGACCGCAGAACGCCCGCGACTTTGTCTTCCTCAAATCCGTCGCCAAGCGGACCGCGAAGATCACCCTGCCCGGCGCCGCTTATATCCATTACCGCGCCGGGCGCGAACATATCAGCCGCACGGTCTATCCCGATCTCGACTCGTTCTGGACCGATATCATCGCGGCCTACCACGACGAGATGCGCTCGCTGGCCGAGGCGGGCTGCACCTATCTCCAGCTCGACGAGACCTCGCTCGTGAAGCTCGGCGATCCGAAGGCGCAGGCGCTGCTCAAGGAGCGGGGCGATGATTGGCGCGAGCTCCTGCGCGTCTATTGCGACGTGATCAACCGGGTCGTGGCGGGTGCGCCCCACGGGATGCGCGTCGCGATCCATGTGTGCCGCAGCCAGGATCCGAGCTGGCAGGCGACGGCGAGCTATGAGCCGATCGCCGAGGCGATGTTCGGCGGACTCGATATCGGCGCGTTCCTGCTCGAGTGGGACGGGCCGCGCGCCGGCTCGTTCGAGCCGCTGCGCCATCTGCCGGCCGGCAAGCGCGTGGTGCTGGGTCTCGTCTCGGCGCGCGCCACGGCGCTCGAGACCGCCGACGCGCTGAAGCGGCGGATCGAAGAAGCCGCTCGCTACACGCCGCTCGACCGGCTCGGCCTGTCGCCCCATTGCGGCTTCTCGACCAACGCCCATGACAGCGACGCCACCGCGCAGTCGATGCAGCGCCGGAAGCTCGAGCGCGTCGTGGCGGTCGCGCGCGAGGTGTGGGGCGAGGCCTGATCAGCGCGTCGGATCGGGCGAGACGCGGACCAGCGGCAAGGCCGCCATGCCTGGCCGATTCTGCAGACATCGTGCGTGGCGATCCGATACGCTCGCGCGGCAGCAAAATTGCGTGCGGGAGGTCATCGCGTGACGCAGCGGCGTGATCTCCTTATCGGGTTCGGGATCGCCCTGGTCGGGCGCGCGGCCGCCGCGCACGCGGCCGACCCGCCAATCGTCCCGGGATCGCGGCGTGTCGCCGCATGGCTCGTGGGATCGGCGGAAGCGCGGCCCGATTTCGCCCTCTTCCTCGCGCGCCTTTCCGAGCTCGGCTGGCGGCAAGGCGACAATCTCGCGGTGACCTTCCGCCAATTGACGGGCGATGCCGCGGCGATGCGGGCGCAAGCCGATGAGCTCTTGGCGTGGCGGCCCGACGTGATCCTCGCGCAAAGCAATCTCGCCGCTTCGATCCTGCGGCCGAGGGCAGGTCCCATTCCCATCGTGTTCGTTTCCGTTGCCGATCCCGTCGGCAGCGGTCTTATCGACAATTTGGCGCATCCGGGCGCCACCGTCACGGGCTTCACCAATTTCGAACCCACGATGGGCGGCAAATGGTTGGAGGTGCTGAAGGAGACGGTGCCGTCGCTCTCCCGCGTCCTGGTGCTGATGTACGCCGAAACGCCGGTGCATCTGAAATTGTGGGCGAATCTTTCGGCCGCGGCGCCGGCACAGCATGTCGTACCGATCGCGGCGCACATTCATGACGGGCCCGAGATCGAACATGCCATCGTCGATTTCGCGCAGGGAGGCGGCGGCGTCATTGCGCTTCCCCACGCCGTGACCGCGGCCAACAGCACCCTCATCATCCGACTGGCCATCGAGAAGCGGCTGCCGTCCCTGTTCGCCTTCGCCTCCTACGTCCACGAGGGCGCGCTGGTGTCCTATGGCATCCAAACCTCGGACGAATTTCGCCGCGCGTCGGACTATGTCGATCGCATCCTGCGCGGGGCCAGTCCTTCAGAGCTGCCGGTACAGGCGCCGACCCGGTTTGATCTCGCGTTCAACCTCAAGACCGCGAAGGCGCTCGGCCTGACGGTCCCGTCGAACCTCCTCGCGATCGCGGACGACGTGGTGGAGTGATCGCCCGGCCGGACGCGGCCCATGGCACCTCTTCCTCGAAAATCGCGACAATTGATAATCGCCACGCGGTCGCGATGTACCTTTTTCCCGGCGCCGACCGCCGCCGGTGTACGTTTATAGCATGATTTACGTACGAGCGTCAGCGCCGGCTATCAAGCATTTGCTTGACAATGCGCCCCTCTTCTGTCAAGCATCTGCTTGATAACGGAGCGGCCGCCATGCGCGACATCGATGTTTTCCACCATATAGGCCTCGTGGGCCGCGACCTCGCCGCGTTGTCGGCGCAGATCGAGCGGCTTGGATTTCTCCTGACCCCGCTGTCGATGCCGGAGATCCAGCTCCGGCCCGGCGCGCCCAACGAGCCGGTTGGCGTCGGCAACCGGTGCGCCATCCTGGAGAACAGCTATCTCGAGCTGTTGGGCGTCGTGGACCCGGCGCGATGGGATGCGATCCCGCCGGAGCGCCGCGGCCCCTACGACATCGATCGCGCGCTGGTGCGATATGAGGGACTTCACGTCATGCATTTCGGCACCGGCGATCTCGACGCCGTGCGGGTCCGCCTCGCCGCGGCGGGTTTCGAGCCGTCGCCGATCCGGCCGTTCCAGCGGATTGTCGACACGCAAGCCGGCCCCGCCACCATGCGGGCGCGCACTTTGTCCCTGCCGCGCGAGGATGCACCCGAGGCCCTGTTCCAGGTCGTCCAGCACGAGACGCCCGAGCTTGTGCTGCAGCGGCGATATATGGCGCACGACAACGGCGCCCGCACGATCGACGACGTGATCCTGTGCGTCGCCGATCCGGACGAAGCGGCCGCGCGATATGCCAGGATCGCGGGAAAACCCGTCCTTGCCGAGGGCGCAACGCATCGCATCGATCTTGGACGGTCGAGCCTCGTCATCGCGAACCCGGAGGGCCTGGCCACGATCCTGCCGGGGGCCGAGCCGCCGAAGCTCCCGTTTCTCGCGGGATTTTCGGTGACGGCCGAGCAGGGCGCGGCATCCGCTTTCTTTGCGCGTCGGGGCATCCCGATCACGCAGCATCGCGACCTGATCATTGTCCGACCCGACATCGCCGGCGGCGCCTTCATCCGCTTCAAGCCGGCGGCGCCGACATGAGCCTTGCGGCCACCAAATCCCGCGTGCGGCTGCGCGCCGACGAGCGGCGCCAGCAGATCGTCGATGCCGCGTTCGAGGCCTTGGCCGAGCGCGGCTTCGAAGGGTTCCGCACGCGCGACATCGCCGACCGGCTCGGCATCAACAGCGCCACGCTCCATCATCATTCTCCAACGAAGGACGATTTGATCAGCGCCGTGGCCGACGAGCTTATGCGGCGCTTCCAGACCGAGAAGGCTCCGTCGCCGAGCCAGCCGCTCTCCGCGATCGCCGCCTTCGAGCACCAATTCGCCGACGCGATCCACTACCGCACCCGGCGGCCGATGCTGCTCGCGGTCTATCGCGAATTCGTCGCGCGTGCCGATCGCGACCCGCAGATCGCGGCGCTGGTCGAGCGCCTCAACGAGACGTGGCGCGCCGATATTCGGCAGATGCTGGATCAGGCCGCGCGCGAGGAAGCCCTGCGGCCCGGGATCGATCGCGAGACCCTGTCCCGCCTTCTGCTGCACGCGATCTGGGGGCTTGCGAGCGCGCCGGGTCCCGCCGACGCACATCACCTTGTGGAGGCGTGCCGCCAGCTTCGATCGCTGCTATTCGCGTCTCGATAAAGAAGACTCCCTCTCCGCTCCTGGGAGCGGAGAGGGTCGGGGTGAGGTGTGGGATTCAGGAGCCTCGCCGTTTGCGCTCTGGAATCCCCCACCTCACCTAACCTCTCCGCCCCGAGGGGCGGAGAGGGATTACGTCACAGCGCGCGCAGCAGCTCGCGCTTCTGCTCGTCCTGGACATAGGTCGGGGCGGGCGCCTTCTTGGCAATGATGTCGGCGAGCATCGGCAGCTCGATCACGAACCAGGTGGCACCCTCGGTCGACGCGATCTCGCCCACCTCGGCGCCCGCCTGAACGAACATGTAGGTGCCGGCGTCCTGGGTCTTGCCGCCCTTCCAGGTCTTGCCGCCATAGGTGATCGAGCCCTCGATGAGGTAGCGGATTTCCGCATCGTCCTCGACCCGCTTCGGGATTGTCGAGCCGGGCGCCATCTTGGTGAGCCGGATGCCCGAGCCGCCGAACGTGCCGAGCCGCTTGTGCTCCACCCCCGGGACCTTGCGGTCGCCGATCCAGGGATGGCCTTGCGGGCGCATCACGATCGGCTTTTCAAAGCGGCCTTCGGGGAAATCGATCTTCTGCCCGGTCAGCCACTCGACGCAGGCGGCATGGCTGTCCCGGTTGATCTTGCGGCCGTCGGGAAAGACCTTGGTATAGATGCCGTCCTTGAAGGTGCCGCCTTCGGCCTTCAGCGCCTTGGTCGCGTTGCGCAGATCCTCGTGCGTCAGATAGGGCAGGCCCGACAGGCCCTGGAACTGAAGCCCCAGCCCCACCGTCACTTCTTCCTGCATCTGCGGGCCGTAATAGACGCCTTCGGGATAGAAGCCGCATTCGCCGGGCTCGAGGAAACCGTCCTGGATCTGGCGCCGGCCTTCGAGCGCGAAGCGGTACTGATCGAAGGTGTGGCGATGGCGCGGCGTGCCATAGCCGACCTCGTAACGGTTCCACGAGAATTCGAGCTGCACGCCCGGGACGCCGGTGTCGAGCGGGAACTGCTTCACCGCCATCGCGCCTTCGCGGCCGATCCCGGCCTGAATCAGCTTGATGTCGGCAACGTTCATGATGGTGACGGATGGCATAGGCGGCTCCTCGGGATGTGCGAGCCCCCATGGTGCGACGTTCGGCAGTCGCTGACAAGCCTTCTCGCGGACGCCCTCACATCCCGCCATAGGCGCGCGACGGCAGGAAGCCGTCCCGCCTCGGCCTCGCCCGACCCGGCTTGAGGCAAGCAAGGCAAGCGAGGCCGAAATCGTCCTCGTCCTCGCGTCCGGCATCGATCGCAAAGCACCGCGCCGGCGCGACGGCGGCCGCCGACAGAGAGAGCGGCCGGGTCCAGACGTCGACCGGCCGGTCGCGGCCATCGACATAGATGGGCCCAAGATGGTCGAGCCGCGCCAATTCCGACGCGGTGGCGCCTGATTCGGTGCGGGCCTTGCGGACCAGGTCGTCGCCTACGACCATCTCGGTCCTGAGGCCTTGCGCGCGCTGCTCGAGGCGGTTGGCGACATTGATGGCATCGCCGATCACCGTGACGCCAAAGCGCCGCGAGCCCGGAATCACGCCCGACATCACTTCGCCATATTGCAGGCCGAGCGAGATCGTGACCGGGCGGCGGCACGCCCGATGGAGCGCAGCGAGATGCGCGAGGATCGTGCCGCCGCATCGCAGCGCCCTCGACGCGCAGTCGCTCCGCCCCGCCTCGTCGCCGAACGTCGCCATCGCGCCGTCGCCCTGAAAGGCGTTGAGACGGCCGGCGCTTTGCCCGACCGCATAGGTTACGAGCGATTGGAAGTCCCGGATCAAGGCGAAGACGCGGCGCGGCGGTTCCTCGGTGCAGATGCCGGTGAAATGATCGAGATCGGCGAACAGGACGGCGACGTGACGGAATTGCGGCGCCGCGCATCGGGACCAGTCGGGTGGCCGCGCGGGCCTGCTCATAGGCCGTCCCCTTTGAAGAACAATCCGCTCTCGATGATGTCGCAGCGGTAGCCGCGCCCGCCCGGAATGTGTTGCGACCCGGTGCGGTTCGGCCGCAAAGGCGGCACCTCCGTCTCTTCCACCTCGGGCGGCATCAGCGCGCGCATGAAGGGGCTCCACAGGCTCCAGACCAGGCCGTGGCAAAGGGCGCCGACGATGCCGGCGGCCAAGAACGTCGCGCCCACGTCGAACGCGTCCCTGAAGTCCGGAGACGGTGCTTCGTTGTCGGTCGTTGACTGTGGCTTGGAAGGAATCATGGCCCGTTACCCTCTCTCGCGGTGGCGGATCGGGGCTGCCGCGCGCCCCGTGAACGGGCCCGTTAGACAGGAATGCGCGTGAAGCGCCCGTGAATGGGCCAAGCCGCCGCGTGAATGGGGTGCTAACGCCGATTTTTGGTTCGGAAGAAGGGGGTTCATGACGGGCGAACCGGTGTATGCTGCCCGCCGATCTCCGAGACGATGGGGTGTTGCCGTTGCTCCGGCTCTCGCTGTTGGGACCCGTGTCGCTCAGGTCCGACGACCGCGACGTTCGGATCAGGAGCCTGAAGCTGCGCGCGCTGCTCGGCTACATCGCCCTCAACGAGTCTCTGCTCGAGACGCGTGAACGGCTGGTCGGCCTGTTGTGGAGCGAGTCCGGCGAGGCGCAGGCGCGGGCGGTCTTGCGTCAGGTCATCCGCGAGCTGCGGGGCGTGTTCGTCCACGCGGGCAGCAACGGCCTTCGCATCAACGCCCATGAGATCGGGTTCGACAAGGATTCGGTCGAGGTCGACGTCTGGTCCATCATCCGGGCCGTCGAGGTCGGCGAGGTCCATTCGATGCTCCTCGCCCAACCGCATCTGACCGACGAGCTGATGACCGGCCTCGAGGATCTCGACCCGGCCTTCCGGGTCTGGCTCTTGGCAAAGCGGCACTCGCTGCGCGACCGGTTGCTGCGCGCGCTGGAAAGCGCGCTCCGCGCCGCCGCCGACGCGACCAGGGTCAGCCGCCTCGCCGAGGCCATCCTCGGTCTCGACCCCACCCACGAAGAAGCGTGCCGGCGGCTCATGCGCGCGCAGGCCTCGCTCGGCGATACGGCCCACGCGCTGCGTGCCTACAAGGCGCTCTGGGACCTGCTCGACGAGGATTATGGCATGGAGCCCTCGGCGGCGACGCAAGAGCTGGTCGCCGAGATCAAGATGGGCACGATCGAAGCCGCGCCGGCCGCCAATCCCGAGCATCCCGCGCCGGCGATCGAGGCGGTCGCGGCGTCAGAGACGCGGCCGATGCTGTCGGTCGAGGCGGTCGATGTCCGCGCCGTCGATCCCGACAAGGCGCATCTCTCGCTCGGCTTCCGGCAGCTTCTCATCGCATCGCTGGTGCGGTTCCGCGAGTGGCACGTCACGGACGTCCCGTTCCCGGACTCGTCCGAGCGCAGCGCCCGCTATCAGATCCAGATCTCGGCTCACCAAAGGCAACAGGCGCTGCACCAGACCCTGATGCTGAAGGAGCTCAATACCGGCTTCTACATCTGGAGCGATTCCTTCGAGCTGAGGCTCGACGACTGGTTCGAGGCGCAAGGCCGCGTGGTCCGGCGCATCGCGATGGCGCTCAATGTCTATCTGTCGGCCGAGCGCCTCCGCCGCTTTTCCGAGCGGCCCGACGTGTCGATCGGGCTCTATGACCGGTGGCTGCGCTGCCAGACGCTGGTGCGGACCTTCAATCCGCAGCATTGGGACCGCCTGACCCGGCAATTCAACGAGATCATCGAGGCGGCGCCCGGCTTCGTTCCGGCCTATTGCGGGCTCGCCGACATCAACACGATCGAGCATATCGCGCATCCCG
>DATJLY010000519.1:0-7186 GCA_035509095.1 Allostellaceae bacterium
CGGCGTCGATCGCGGAGTCGCACGGGTGGCGCATGGCGCTCTTGCCGCCGATCGGCGCGCTCGTTCTGGTGGCGCTGCTGGTCGGGCTCTTCATCCGCGATCGCCCCTCGGACCTTGGCCTGGCGCGCTTTGGCGAGATCGATCCCACGCCGGACGGCGCGCCGGCCAAGACCTCGCTCAGAGCAGCCTTCTCGCGCGCCTTCGAGGTGCTGGGCGAGGTCGCGTTCACGCCCATATTCGGGATCATGTTCGCGACCTTCTTCGTCTGCGGCCTGTCGACGAACGGGCTGATCCAGACGCACTTCATCTCGTTTTGCGCCGATTACGGCATCGCGGCGGTGGGAGCCGCAAGCGTGCTCGCCGCAATGGGGGTCTGCGACATCTTCGGCACGATCGGCTCGGGCTGGCTCTCCGACCGCATCGAGCCGCGCAAGCTGCTTTGCTGCTATTACGGATTCCGCGGCCTGTCGCTGCTGTTTCTGCCGTCATCGGGATTTACGGTTCTCGGACTGTCGTCTTTCGCGCTGTTCTATGGGCTCGATTGGATCGCAACATTGCCTCCGACCATCAAGCTCGCCGTCTCGGCCTATGGCCGTTCGCGCGGGCCGATCGTATTCGGATGGGCCTTCACGGCGCATCAATTGGGGGCGGCGGCGGCGGCCTATGGCGCGGGTTTGTCGCGGACCGTGCTCTCGACCTATTTGCCGGCATTCTACGTTGCGGGCGTCGCCTGTCTCATCGCGGCCTTGCTCGCCTCGCAGGCCCGTCTGCAAGCCGCAACGGCAAGCGGCGGGCCCGTATTAACGCCGGAAAGCTAGGCTCGCTCGGCACTGCAACCAATTCTGTTGTCGGGACAGGGGCTCAGCCACTAGCCTCGGGCGAGCCCATGATCGACAAGCTCGAATATCTCATTGCGCTCGCGAACGAGCAGCATTTCGGCCGCGCCGCGGAATCGTGCGGTGTGACGCAACCGACCTTCTCGGCCGGGATCAAACAGCTCGAGGATATTCTGGGCGTGCTGTTGGTCCAGCGCGGATCACGCTTCCACAGCTTCACCTCCGAGGGCGAGCGCGTCCTCGACTGGGCGCGCCGCATCGTCGGCGACTCGCGCGCGATGCAACAGGAGATCCGCGCCCTCAAGAAAGGCCTCGCCGGCCACATCAAGATAGCCGCCGTGCCCACGGCGCTTGCCATGGTGGCGCAACTCACGACGCCGTTCCGCGCGCGCCATCCCAACGTGTCCTTCACGATCTGGTCGCGCAATTCGATCGAGATTCTGGCGCTCCTCGAAAATTTCGAAGTCGATGCGGGGCTCACCTATCTCGATAACGAGCCGATCGGGCGCGTCCGCGTGGTGCCACTCTATCGCGAGCGCTACCACCTCGTCACCGCTGCCGATGGTCCGTTCGGCGACCGCGATCGGGTGAGCTGGGCAGAGGCCGGTCAGATTCCGCTTTGCCTCCTCACGCCCGACATGCAGAACCGCCGCATCATCGACCGCTATCTGCGCGCCGCCGGCTGCGAGCCCGCGCCGACGCTCGAATCGAACTCGATGATCGTGCTCTATTCGCATGTTCGGACCGGTCGCTGGGCGAGTGTCATGCCGGCAAAGCTCGCCGAGACGCTTGGGCTGGTGGACACGATCCGGGTCATCCCGATCGAGGGGCAGGAGCCCTACCCGACCATCGGCCTGGTGGTTCCCCACCGCGAGCCGATGACGCCGCTCACGGCCGCGCTGGTGGCCGAGGGCCGACGACTCGCCCCGACTTTAGAGCCTTAAGATAACTGGCTAATCGGGCCGACGATAGAAAATTTCTATCGACCTACGAGACTTCGCTATTGATTGCCACGCCCAGAGGGCCAAGCTATGTCTTATGGGCCCGTGGGATAAGGACAGAGCCGAGGCGATTATCGCTGCCGCCAGCGACGTCGAGGGCGCGGCGCTGCCTATCCTCCACGCCCTGAAAGAGGAATTCGGGTTCATCCCGGAAGAAGCCGTACCGCTGGTGGCGGCGAGGCTCAACCTTTCCCGCGCCGAACTGCACGGGATCGTCACCTTCTATCACGATTTCCGCCGTGCCGCGCCGGGGCGCCACACCCTCAAATTGTGCCGGGCCGAGGCGTGCCAGTCGATGGGAGCGGATGCGCTCGCGGCCCAGGCCTGCGAGCGGCTGGAGATCGGGTGGGGGGACACCAGCGCCGACGGCCGGGTGACCCTGGAGCCGGTGTTCTGCCTCGGACTTTGCGCCTGCGCGCCGGCGGCGATGCTGGACGGGAAGGTGGTGGGCGCGCTCGACCCGGCCAAGCTCGGCGCCCTTCTCGACCGGGCGACGCAGCCATGACCACCCCCCGCATCTTCCTGCCGCGGGATGCGGGCGCCTTGGCCCTCGGCTCCGACGAGGTCGAGCAGGCGCTGATCGCGGCCGAGCGCCGCCGCGGCATCAGGCTCGAGATCGTGCGTACGGGCTCGCGCGGCCTCTTTTGGCTCGAGCCGATGATCGAGGTGGCAACGCCGCAAGGCCGCGTCGCGTACGGCCCCGTCACGGCCGCCGATATCGAGCCGCTGTTCGAGGCGGGCTTTCTCGAAGGCGGTCCGCATCCGCTGCGTCTTGGTCCGCCCGAAGAGATCCCGTTCCTGAAGCGGCAGACACGCCTGACCTTTGCCCGCTGCGGCATCGTCGACCGGCTCTCGACGTCCGACTACCGCGCCCATGGCGGCTGGCGCGGGCTGGAGCGTGCCCGGTCCCTCGGCCCTGCTGCGACGATCGCCGAGGTCACCAAGTCCGGGCTGCGCGGTCGCGGCGGCGCCGGCTTCCCGACCGGGATCAAGTGGCGCACGACCGCTGACGCCCGCGCGCCGCAGAAATACATCGTCTGCAACGCCGACGAGGGCGATTCCGGCACTTATGCCGACCGCATGATCATGGAAGGCGATCCCTTCTCGCTGATCGAAGGGATGATGATTGCGGGCTTTGCCGTCGGCGCGACCAAGGGCTTCGTCTATATCCGTTCCGAATATCCTCACGCGATCGAGATTTTGGGCCGGGCGATCGACATCGCGCGGCGCGAGAAGATCCTTGGTTCCGCCGGCGAGGCCCCGTTCGATCTCGACATTCGTGTCGGCGCCGGCGCCTATGTGTGCGGCGAAGAGACGGCGATGCTCGACAGTCTCGAGGGAAAGCGCGGCCAGGTCCGCGCCAAGCCTCCCTTGCCGGCGCACAAGGGCCTGTTCGGCAGGCCCACCGTCATCAACAACGTGATCTCGCTGACCACGGTGCCGGCGATCCTTGCCGATGGCGCCGATGCCTATCGTGATCTGGGGCTCGGGCGGTCGCGCGGCACGATGCCGATCCAGCTCGCCGGCAATGTCAAATATGGCGGCCTGTTCGAAGCGGCGTTCGGCCTTACGCTGGGCGAGCTGGTCGATGACATCGGCGGCGGTACCGCGACCGGCCGGCCGGTGCGCGCGGTCCAGGTCGGCGGGCCGCTGGGTGCCTATTTCCCGCGCGCCCTTTTCGACACGCCGTTCGACTACGAGGCGTTTACGGCCAAGAACGGACTCATCGGCCACGGCGGTGTCGTGGTGTTCGACGACACGGTGGACCTGGCGCGCCAGGCGCGCTTCGCGATGGAGTTCTGCTCGATCGAGTCCTGCGGCAAATGCACGCCGTGCCGCATCGGCTCGACGCGCGGCGTCGAGGTGATCGACAAGATCATCAAGGGCGAGCGGCGCGCGGACAACGCGGCGCTGCTCGCCGATCTTTGCGACACGATGAAATTCGGCTCGCTCTGTGCGCTGGGCGGCTTCGTGCCGTACCCGGTGATGAGCGCGCTGACATATTTCCCCGAAGATTTCGGCCTCGCCCGGAAAGCGGCATAGGGAGCCACCATGTCCCTCGTCAGCGAAATCGATTACGGCACGCCCGCGTCGAAGGCGGAGACAGACGTCACGCTCACCATTGACGGCTTCGCGGTCACGGTGCCGGAGGGGACGTCGATCATGCGCGCGGCGATGGAGATCGGCATCAAGGTGCCAAAGCTCTGCGCCTATGACATGGTCGACGCGTTCGGCTCCTGCCGCCTGTGCCTCGTCGAGATCGAGGGCCGCGCCGGCACGCCGGCCTCGTGCACGACGCCGGTCGCGCAGGGCATGGTGGTCCACACCCAGAACGCGCGCATAGCAAAGCTCCGCCGCAACGTGATGGAGCTTTATATTTCGGATCATCCGCTCGATTGCCTGACCTGCCCGGCGAACGGCAATTGCGAATTGCAGGACATGGCGGGCGCCGTGGGTCTGCGCGAGGTCCGCTACGGCTATGACGGGGAGAACCACCTCAAGAGCGAAAAGGACGCGTCCAACCCCTATTTCACGTTCGATCCATCGAAATGCATCGTGTGCTCGCGCTGCGTGCGCGCCTGCGAAGAGGTGCAGGGCACGTTCGCGCTGACGATCGACGGGCGCGGATTTGCCTCCCATGTTGCGGCCGGCATGGACGAGGATTTCTTCGACTCCGAATGCGTGTCGTGCGGCGCCTGCGTCCAAGCCTGTCCGACCGCGACCTTGATGGAAAAATCCGTCGTCGAGGTGGGGCAGCCCGAACATTCCGTCGTGACCACATGCGCCTATTGCGGGGTCGGCTGCTCGTTCAAGGCCGAGATGCGCGGCGATCAGCTCGTGCGCATGGTGCCGTCGAAGGATGGCAAGGCCAATCACGGCCATTCGTGCGTCAAGGGCCGGTTCGCCTGGGGCTATGCCAACCACCAGGACCGCATCCTGAAGCCGATGATCCGGGAAAAGATCACCGATCCCTGGCGCGAGGTTTCGTGGGACGAGGCGATCGGCCGCGCCGCGTCGGAGTTCCGCCGCATCCAGGCGACCTATGGCCGGACCGCGATCGGCGGCATCACCTCGTCACGCTGCACCGATGAAGAGACGTTTCTGGTGCAGAAGTTGATCCGCGTCGTATTCGGCAACAACAACACGGACACGTGCGCCCGCGTCTGCCATTCGCCGACCGGCTATGGCTTGAGCAAGACGTTCGGCACGTCGGCCGGGACCCAGGATTTCGATTCGGTCGACGAGGCCGATGTCGTCATCGTCATTGGCGCCAATCCGACCGACGCGCATCCGGTCTTCGCCTCCCGCATGAAGAAGCGGCTGCGCGAAGGCGCCAAGCTCATCGTCGTCGATCCGCGCCGCACCGACCTCGTACGCTCGGCACATGTCGAGGCGACCTATCACCTGGCGCTACGCCCAGGCACCAATGTCGCGGTGATGAACGCGCTGGCCCACGTCATCGTGACCGAAGGGCTCGTCAACGAGGGCTTCGTGCGCGACCGGTGCGATGCCGAAGCGTTCGCCGACTGGGCCGCCTTCATCATCCGGCCGGAAAACAGCCCCGAGGCGGTGGCGGCATTCACCGGCGTTCCCGCGGAGACCATCCGTGGCGCGGCACGGCTCTATGCCACCGGCGGCAACGCCGCGATCTATTACGGCCTCGGCGTGACCGAGCACAGCCAGGGCACCACGGCCGTGATGGCGATGGCCAATCTCGCCATGGCGACCGGCAATATCGGCCGGCGCGGCGTCGGCGTGAATCCTTTGCGCGGCCAGAACAACGTGCAGGGCGCTTGCGACATGGGCTCGTTCCCACACGAGCTGCCGGGCTATCGCCATATCTCCGACGGGGCGACGCGCGCCCTCTTCGAGAAGGATTGGGGCGTCACGCTCGATCCCGAGCCGGGATTGCGCATCCCCAACATGCTCGATGCCGCCTGCGATGGCTCGTTCAAGGGTATCTACATCCAGGGCGAGGACATCCTTCAAAGCGATCCCGACACGCATCACGTGTCGGCCGGCCTCGCGGCGATGGAATGCGTCGTCGTCCAGGACCTGTTCCTCAACGAGACCGCGCGGTATGCGCACATATTCCTGCCCGGATCGACCTTCCTCGAAAAGGACGGCACCTTCATCAACGCGGAACGGCGCATCGGGCGGGTGCGCAAGGTCATGCAGCCGCGCGCCGGCCTCGCCGATTGGGAGATCACGCTCGCGCTCGCGAAGGCGATGGGCGTCGAGATGCCCTATTCCCATCCGTCGGAGATCATGGACGAGATCGCGCGCCTCACGCCGACCTTCGCCGGCGTCTCCTACGCGAAGCTCGAACAGGCGGGCTCGGTGCAGTGGCCATGCAACGACAAGGCGCCCAACGGCACGCCGATCATGCATATTGGCAGCTTCGTGCGCGGCAAGGGCAATTTCCTCGTCACCGAATATGTTGCGACCGACGAGAAGACGGGACCGCGCTTCCCCTTGCTCCTCACCACTGGCCGCATCCTCAGCCAATACAATGTCGGCGCGCAAACGCGCCGCACCGACAACGTCGTGTGGCACGAAGAGGACCGGCTGGAAATCCACCCGCACGATGCGGAACAGCGCGGCATCCGTGACGGCGACTGGGTGCGGCTCGCAAGCCGCGCCGGCGAGACCAGCCTGCGCGCGCGCATCACCGACCGCGTCGCGCCCGGCGTCGTCTACACCACGTTTCATCATCCGGACACGCAGGCGAACGTCATCACGACCGACTTTTCCGACTGGGCCACGAATTGCCCCGAATACAAGGTGACGGCGGTTCAGGTCTCGCATTCGAACGGTCCGTCCGAATGGCAGGTGCGCTATCGTGAATTGTCCGAGCAGACCCGCCACATCGAGGCCGCGGAATAATGAAGCTGCCGCCGCCCGTCCGCCGCGTCGAGCGTGCGTCCTGGCACGGCCGGGATGCCGGCGCCGGCGAGCGGGCGATCCCCGAGGAAACGGCGATCGCCTTCACCTATAACCGCACCGCGCACGCGGTGATGATGGCGACCCCTTCCGACCTCGAGGATTTCGCGGTGGGATTCAGCCTCACCGAGCGGGTCGTCACGGCCCCGGACGAGATCGAGGATCTGGAAGTCCTGCCGAGTGCCGACGGCATCGAGCTCCGGATGCTGATCGCCGAGCCTCGGACCGACGCCTTCTATGACCGCCGCCGCTACCTGGCGGGCCCAACCGGATGTGGTCTGTGCGGGATCGAAAGCCTCGCCGAAGCCATGCGTCGGCCGGTGCCCGTCACAAGCGATCTCCGCCTTTCGGCCGATACCATTGCGGCCGCGGTTGCCTCGGTTCCCTCGCGCCAGCCGATCAATC
>DATJLY010000520.1:0-6387 GCA_035509095.1 Allostellaceae bacterium
GATGCCGCGGCATGGGCGGCGGCCGAAGGCCAGCCGTCGCGCGGGCGGACGAGCTTCAGTTCGGTCAGCCCGCAATTCAGCATGGCGCGGGCGGCGGTGCCGATATTCTCGCCGAGCTGCGGTTCGACCAGGATGATCGCCGGCCCGCCAGAATGCGGCTCGCGCGAACGGTTCGTGCCGGCCATGGCCCTTATGCGCGCCTTCCGGCGCGGAACAGCTTGTAGGTCAGGCTGTCGTGAAGCGCGTTGTACGAGGCGTCGATCACGTTGGTCGACACGCCGATGGTCGACCAGATGTCGCCGCCTTCGTCCGTCGTCTCGATCATGACGCGCGTGACGGCGCCGGTGCCGTCCTGCGGCGTCAGGATGCGCACCTTGTAGTCGGTAAGGCGGATACGGTCGAGCTCGGGAAACGAGTTGATGAGCGCCTGGCGCAAGGCGGCGTCGAGCGCGTTGACCGGGCCATTGCCCTCGGCGACCGTCATCACCTGCTTGCCGCCGACATGGACCTTGATGGTGGCCTCGCTCAAGGTGATGAGCTCGCCCCTGGCGTTCCAGCGCCGCTCGTCGAGCACGCGGAAGCTTTGCAGCTTGAAATATTCCGGCACCGTGTCGAGCGTGCGCCGCGCCAGAAGCTCGAAGCTCGCCTCGGCGCCATCATAGGCATAGCCCGCGAACTCGCGCGTCTTCACCTCGTCGAGAAGCGTCTGGAGCCGCGGATGATCGGGCGCCACCGCGATATCGAGCTCGCGCAGCCGCGCCAGAAGATTGGCTCGGCCCGCCTGGTCCGACACGACGATGTGCCGCTGATTCCCGACCACGGCCGGGTCGACATGCTCGTAAGAGCGCGGGTCCTTCTCGACCGCCGAGACGTGAAGTCCGCCTTTATGCGCGAAGGCCGACTGGCCGACATAGGGCGCGTGGCGGTCGGGAGGCCGGTTCAAGCGCTCGTCGAGCAGGCGCGAGATGTGCGTCAACCGCGCCATCCCCTGCTCGCCCACGCCGGTCGCATAGCCAAGCTTCAGCACGAGGTTCGGGATGAGCGTGACGAGGTTCGCGTTGCCGCATCGCTCGCCGAGCCCGTTGAGCGTGCCCTGGATCTGCCGCGCGCCCGCGCGCACGGCGGCAAGCGAATTGGCGACGGCGTTGCCGGTGTCGTCGTGGCAGTGGATGCCAAGCCGATCGCCGGGGACCACGCGCGCGACCTCTCCCACGATGCGCTCGATCTCGCTGGGCAACGTGCCGCCGTTGGTGTCGCACAGGACGAGCCAGCGCGCGCCGGCGCCGTGAGCCGCCTTGAGGCAATCAAGCGCGAAGCCCGGATTGGCCTTGTAGCCATCGAAGAAATGCTCGGCGTCGAACAGAACCTCGCCCACCCGCGTCGTCGCATGCGCGATCGATTCCTCGATCATGGCGAGGTTTTCCGGCAAGGTCGCGCCCAGCGCCACCTCGACATGAAAGTCCCAGGTCTTGCCGACCAGGGTCGCGGCCTTGGCGCCCGCGCCCAGCACGGCGGCCAGACCCGGATCATTGGCGGCGCTCCGCCCGCTGCGGCGGGTCATGCCAAAGGCGGCGAGCCGCGCGTGCTTCAAGGAAGGCGCCTTCGCGAAGAACGCGTCGTCGGTCGGATTGGCGCCGGGCCAGCCGCCCTCGACGTAATCGATGCCCAGAAGATCGAGCTCGCGCGCGATCGCGATCTTGTCCGGCACGCCGAAATCGACGCCCTGCGTCTGCGCGCCGTCGCGCAAGGTCGTGTCGTAGAGATAGATGCGCTCGCCCGCCATGGGATCAGCCCGCCCGCCGCCAGGTGGTGCCGCCGGGACCGTCCTCGAGCAGGATGCCGCGGATCGCGAGTTCGGTCCGGATGCGGTCGGCCTCGGCGAAATTCCGGGCGCGCCGTGCGTCGTTGCGCCGGCGGATCAGATCCTCGACCTCGCCTTCTCCGCCCGCGGCACCCTGCAGCCACGTTTCCGGCGCCTGCTGCAGCAGGCCCATGGGCGCGCCACCCGCGACGAGCTCGGCCTTGAGCCGCGGACGGTCGGATGCCGACGCCTTGTTGAGCTCGCCCAAGGTCTCGTGCAACGCGGCCAAAGCGAGCGGCGTGTTGAGATCGTCCTCGAGCGCCGCCGTGACGCGCGGCCCGGCTGCGCTTTCCGCCATCTCGTCCCCTGCCTGGCGCAGCGCGAGATAGAACCGGTCGAGCGCATGGCGCGCCTGGCTCAGCCGCTCGCCGGTCCAGTCGAGCGGATCGCGGTAATGCGACGTGAGCATGGCATAGCGCGCGGCCTCGCCCGGCGCCTCGTCGAGCACGTCGCGGATCGTCGTGAAATTGCCCTCGGATTTCGACATCTTCTCGCCGTCGACCGTGACGAAGCCGTTGTGAAGCCAATAGCGCGCGAGCGGCGCACCGTCGTGCGCGGCGGCGCTTTGCGCGATCTCGTTCTCGTGATGCGGGAAGATCAGGTCGAGTCCCCCGCCATGGATGTCGAACGTGTCGCCGAGATGCACCTCGCCCATCGCCGAGCACTCGATATGCCAGCCTGGCCGGCCGCGGCCCCACGGGCTTTCCCAACCCGGAAGCCCCTCGGGCGACGGCTTCCACAGCACGAAATCGGCCGGATCGCGCTTATAGGGAGCGATCTCGACGCGGGCGCCGGCGACGAGCTCGTCACGCGAACGGCGCGACAGGCGGCCATACTCCTTGAGGCTGCCGACCGCGAAGAGCACGTGACGCTCGGCCTCATAGGCATGGCCCGACGCGATCAGCCGCTCGATCATGGCGATCATGGGGCCGACGTGATCGGTGGCGCGCGGCTCGACATCGGGCGGCAAGGCCAACAGCGCCGCCACATCCGCCGCGAACTCGGCGGCGGTGCGCTCGGTCAGCGCGCGGATCGGCTCGCCATTGGCCTTGGCGGCGGCGTTGATCTTGTCGTCGACGTCGGTGATGTTGCGGACATAGCGCACATGCGCGGCGCCATAGATCGACCGCAGCAGCCGATACAGCACGTCGAACACGATGACCGGCCGCGCATTGCCGATATGCGGCAGGTCATAGACCGTCGGCCCGCACACATACATGCGCACGTTCGCGGGATCGAGCGGCTCGAACACCTCCTTGCGGCGGGTCAGCGTATTGTAAAGGACGAGCGCCATCAGGTCGGCTGCGGGGCAGGTGCGCGCGGTGTCGCGCCGGCGTCGATTTCCGGCGCCGGCGTCGCATCGTGAAACCCGTTGGTGATGGGATAGCGGCGGTCGCGGCCGAACGCGCGGCGGGTGATCTTGACCCCGGGCGGCGCCGGGCGGCGCTTGTATTCGGCACGGTCGAGCATGCGCCAGACGGTGCGCACGGTCGCCTCGTCATGGCCGCGCGCCACGATCTCGGCGACGGTCTCTTCGTGCTCGACGAGGCCTTGGAGGATGTCGTCCAGGACCGCATAAGGCGGCAGCGTGTCCTCGTCCTTCTGATCGGGCTTCAGCTCGGCCGAGGGCGGCTTCGTGATGATGCGCTCGGGCATGACGGGGCCCGACGGTCCGTGCAATCCCGGCGGGCGATGCTCGTTGCGCCAGCGCGAGAGCGCGAACACGGTCATCTTGTAGACGTCCTTCAGCACCGCGTACCCGCCGCACATGTCGCCATAAAGCGTCGCATAACCGGCCGACATCTCGGACTTGTTGCCGGTCGAGATCACCATCCAGCCGAATTTGTTCGACAGCGCCATGAGCGTCATGCCGCGGGCGCGCGACTGCAGATTTTCCTCGGTGATGTCGGCGGCTCGGTTCGCGAATTCGGGCGCCAGCATGTCGTGATAGGCCTTCATCGCCGGCCCGATATCGATGCTGCGCAGCTCGGTCCCCAGGAGCTCCGCCGCGAGCGCCGCGTCCTCGAGGCTGTCGCGCGAGGTGAAGGGCGACGGCATCATCACGCAATGCACCTTGTCGGCGCCCAGCGCGTCGACCGCGATCGCCGCCGTCAGAGCAGAATCGATCCCGCCGGAAAGGCCCAGCACGACGCCGGGAAAGCGGTTCTTGTTCACATAGTCGCGCAGGCCCAGCACGAGCGCCTGATAGGTCGCCTCGAGCCCCTCCGAAGGAGCGGCGATGGTGGCGGGCTCGATTGTCCAGCCGCCCGCCTCGGTGCGCTGCCAATGCGTGATGACCAGCGCCTCGCGCCAGCACGGCGCCAGAAAGCGCAGCTCGCATTGGGCGTCGAGCGCAAAGGAGGCGCCATCGAACACTAGCTCGTCCTGGCCACCCACCTGGTTCACATAGAGTAGCGGCAAGCCGCTTTCCTTGATGCGCGCGACAGCGAGCGTCACGCGCTCGTCGCGCTTGTCGCTTTCAAAGGGCGAGCCGTTGACCACCAGCAGCAGCTCGGCCCCGCTTTCGGTCAAGGTCTCGGTCGCGTCCTCGGACCACATGTCCTCGCACACCATGACGCCGAGCCGCACGCCGCGAAACGGGATGGGCCCGGGGCACGGACCCGCGGAGAAGACGCGCTTCTCGTCGAACACGCCGTAATTGGGCAGGTCATATTTGAAGCGCAGCGCGGTGATGGCGCCGCCCTCGCACAAGACGGCCGCATTATAAAGCTTGCCGTCCTGGCGCCACGGCGTGCCCAAAAGGACCGCGGGACCTGCGGCCGTCTCGCGCGCGAACGCCTGCACCGCCGCCTGGCACGCCGCGGCGAACGCGGGCTTCAGCACCAAATCCTCGGGCGGGTAGCCCGCGACATAAAGCTCGGACGCGACCACGAGATCGGCACCAAGCCGGGCCGCCTCGTTCCGCGCGAGGCGCAGCTTGGCGAGATTGCCGTTGATGTCGCCCACGGTCGGATCGAGCTGGGCGACCGCGATCGTAAGCCGGTCGGTCATGACGCGTCGGAGCGTAGGGAGGCCGGGACGAGCCTGTCAATCGCAGGTGGCATCAGATGCGTTGCGGCGCGCCTCCCCGGCATGCATCCTGACGGCATCGGAAAGGGGGCAAAGATGCGCTCGTTCGGGATTTTGCTGCTGGCAGCGGCGCCGATCGTCGCCGCGTTCGTGGGCGCCGCGACGGCGCAGGAGGCGGGTGCCGTCTATGTCGTGACCTATGTCGACGTTCAAGCCAAGGAGGCCAAGGAAGGCGCCGCCCTCATCAAACGCTATCGCGAAGAAAGCCGCAAGGAAGGCGGCAATCTCTGGATGGCGGCGGGCGAAGAGATCGGGCGCCCCAACCGCTTCATTGTCCTCGAGGCCTGGCGCGACCAGGGCGCGTTCGACGCGCACAAAAGCAGTGCGCCCGCAAAGAGCTTCGGCGACAAGATCGCGGCGATCCGCCACAGCCCGTCCGATCAGCGCGTGAACCACGCCTTTGCCGTCGCGTCGGCGCCGCCGCCGCACGGAGCCCTTTATGTCGAAACCCACGTCGATGTGCCGCCGCCGCGCCGGGAAGCGGCCGAAGCGGCCTTGCGGCAGATGGCGGCCGACACGGCGAAAGACCCCGGCAATCTGCGCTATGACGTGTTCCAGCAGGCACCGCCGGTTCTGAACCATTTCAACGTCTTCGCAATCTGGCAAAGCCGCGAGGCGCTGGCCGCGCACGAGATGACGGCTCACCGCCAGCAATTCCGCGACACGCTCGCCCCGATGCTGGGCGCCCTTTACGACGAGCGGATCTACAAGCCGATTTAGGCCGGCTCGCGCAGCCCCATGCGCTCGAGGCGCGGCAGGACTTCCTGCGCGAAATATGGCAGCTCGTCGTTGTAGGCGACGAAGCTGAAGCAGAACCCGTCGAAGCCGGCGTCGGCGAGCTTCTTGAACTCCGCCGCCACGCGATCCGGGCTGCCAACCGCCAAGAGGCCGCCATAGCCCGCGCCATAGCGCAGGCGCAGCTTCTCGATATCGTCGCGGGTCATGGTGCGTTGGTTCGCGGGGTTGAGATAAAGCTTGAACATCGTGTCGATGGCGCCGTTGTCGCGATGCTCGACCGCGAAATGGTGGAGATAGTCATCCGCCTCTTTCTGGGTCGGCCGGCATACCACGGCGCCGGAGGTGAAGACCAGGATCTCCTTGCCGAGCGCGCGTGCCGCCTTCTTCGCGTCGGCGATGCGCGCGGCCGCCTGGTCGAGGAAAATCGGCTGGTCGAACAGCATGTCGCAGTTGCGCGCGGCGAACATGCGGCCCGCGAGCGAATGGCCGGCATTCATCAGGATCGGCCGCCGCCCGCCCCAAGGGCGCGGACGGCCCTTGACGTCCTTCAGCTGGTAATAGGTTCCGTCGAAATCGAACCCGCCTTCCTCGGACCAGATGCGGCTGATGATGTCCCACCACTCCTGTCCGCGCGCATAGCGATCGTCATGCACATCCTGCGCGAGGCCGAACATGTCGAACTCGTCCTGGTTCCAGCC
>DATJLY010000521.1:0-5986 GCA_035509095.1 Allostellaceae bacterium
ACCGAGGCGGCCAAGATCGCCGCCATCCGCCATCCTGCTTTCATACCCCGCATCTTCCGTCCCCCGTGCTGGGCCCGATCGGGCGTCCCCGACGATACACGTCCGGGTGCCCGTCTGCCACGTTGACGCGCGGGCCCAACCTGTTCAGGGTCGGGCGTCATGGGGACCGCCGACTATGATTACGTCATCGTCGGGGCCGGCTCGGCGGGCTGCACGCTCGCCAACCGGCTCAGTGAGGATGGCGCGCGCGTGCTGCTTCTCGAGGCAGGCGGCTGGGATCACGACCCGTGGATCCATATCCCGCTCGGCTGGGGCCGGCTCTTGTCGCGGCGCCTGCATGACTGGATGTATTTCGCCGAGCCCGAGCCGGCGATGGAGGGCCGCGAGATCGAATGCGCGCGCGGCAAGGTCGTGGGCGGAAGCTCGTCGATCAACGCGATGGCCTATGTCCGCGGCCATCGCGGCGATTACGAGCGTTGGGCGGCGGCGGGCCTGCCGTCCTGGTCCTATGCCAACGTGCTGCCCTATTTCCGCCGTCAGGAAAGCTGGGAGGGCGGATCATCGGCCTATCGCGGCGGCGACGGCCCGTTGTCGGTGCGGCATTCGCGCTATCAGGACACGCTGGTCGACGCCTATGCGGCGGCGGGCGTGGCGGCGGGCTATCCCGCGACCGAGGACTATAACGGCGCGGAGCAGGAAGGCTTCTCGCGCTGGCAGATGACGATCCGCGACGGCCGCCGCTGCAGCGCCGCGGTGGCCTATCTGCGGCCGGCGCTGGCGCGGGCCAATCTCATCGTCGCGACCGGCGCGCTTGCAAGCCGGGTGCTGATCGAAGACGGGCGCGCGACCGGCGTCGAGTATCAGGCGCGCGGCGAGGCCCATGTGGCGCGCGCCGCGCGCGAGGTGATCCTCTGTGGCGGCGTCATCAATTCGCCGCAGCTTCTGATGCTGTCTGGCATCGGCGATCCCGAAGCGCTTCACGCGCACGGCATCGACTGCCGCGTGGCGCTCCGCGGCGTCGGCCGCAATCTCCAGGACCATATCTCGGTCGCGGTGGGATATCGGCGACGCGGGCCTGGCCCGTTCCGCGCGGCGATGCGGGCCGACCGGATCGTGCCATCGCTGGCGCGCACCTATTTCTTCGGGACCGGCATTTCGAGCGATCTGCCAGGCGGGGTCATGGCGTTCCTGAAAAGCCGGTTCGCCGGCGCGCTTCCGGACATCCAGCTTCTGTTCAATGCGGCGCCCTTGGCGGCGCAGCCCTGGCTTCCACCCTTCGTGTCCGCGTTCGAAGACGGCTTCGCCTGCCGCGCGGTGCTGCTGCGGCCGGAAAGCCGCGGCGAGGTACGGCTCGCCTCGGCCGATCCGCGCGCGCCGGTGCGCATCCGGCAGAATTTTCTTGCGACCGATCGGGACTGGGCGGTGTTGCGCGAAGGCGCACGGATGGTGCGCGAGATCGGGCGTCAGGCGCCGCTTCAGCCTTTCACCGACGCCGAGCTGGCCCCCGGCTCGGACGAGGCGATCGACGCGCATATCCGCGCGACCGCCATCACGGTCCACCATCCGCTCGGCACGTGCCGGATGGGGCCTGCGTCCGATCCCGCAAGCGTCGTCGATCCCGAGCTCAAGGTGATCGGCGTCGAGGCGCTGCGCGTGGTCGATGCCTCGGTCATGCCGGATCTCGTCGGCGGCAACATCAACGCGCCCGTGATCATGATCGCGGAAAGGGCCGCGGACGTGATTCGCGGGGTTCCAACGCTTCCACCCGTCAATGTCTGATGGAACATGCACCGCGCGCCTTCGACGACGCTGCGCTCTGCAGCAGAAGGATGCAACGGCGGTCGTGCAACCGGTTCTGCCACGAGGAGGTTAGAGGATAGATGCCGAAGCAGCAGATCATTTCGGGGAAATTGTCACGGCCGAGCGGCCATTTCTCGCAAGCCACCATGATCGAGGCCAAGGGACGGCTCGTGTTCCTCTCGGGCATGACGGCGCGTAAAGCGGACGGCACCATGGCCGGCGTCGGCGACATCGAGGCGCAGACGCGGCAAGTGTGCGAGAATCTGAAGGCCGCGATCGAGGAAGCGGGCGGCACGATGGACGATATCTGTCGCGTCGACGTCTATATCCGCAACATGGAGCATTTCGACGCGATCCACAAAGTGCGCCGAGAATATTTCACTCCGCCGGCGCCCGCCTCCACCATGGTCGAGGTCTCTAAGATGACCTCGCCTGAAGCGCTCATCGAGATCAGTGCTATTGCCGTTCTGAATTGACGAGCCCATAGCCGATCGAGGCCGCGACGGCCGCCTGCCAGACCAGAAGCAGCGGCAGTTGCGTGCCGGCGCCGATATCGATGCCCTGCAGAAGCACGCCGGCAAGGCCGCCCGCCACAAGGGTCCTGATCCAGTTCTCGCGGGTCGCAAATCCCGGGCACGCATAGGCGGCGGCGGCGGCCGTCACCAAGGCGCCGATCACGCCGCTCGCCGCGCCGCACAGGATCGCCGGCACGGAGGTCAGGTCCTCGGCATAGGGATAAAGGAACAAAGCCGCCTGGAACGCGCCCCACCAGGCAAGGTTGGAGGCGGCGAAGGCGATGGCGAGCTTCAGCGGGCTGTGGGTGGCCCAAAAGGCCAAGCCGACCACCAGCACGAGACCGAAATAAATCCCCGGCAGGACCGGATAGGGCTCGGCGACCCACCCATAGGTGAGGTCGGACAAGACGCCCGAAACGAGCGCAAGTCCGCCAAGTGTTGCCGCCCGCTGCCCGGCCGATTCATCGAGGAACGGCAGCGAATAGCCATGCCACGTGCCTAAACCTGGAGCATGAAACCCGATCCTGGCGAAGCTGAGCATCGATCCCTCCATCGCGGGGGCCGCGCGGGCAACTGCGGCTTCTTTCGACTTAAAGTTACTGCCGAACCGCATCACGGCCTTGTGAACCGCATCACAAGGCGAGCGGATTTTTTGCGGCCGCCCCGGGACGTTGACAGAGCCGCCTTCAAGCCGAGAATGCGCCGGCCATGCCACTTTGAGGATTAACCATGACGGTCCGTGACGCGACGAGCCGCGAGCGGGCGACGCTCCACAACCGGAACCGGCTGAAAATCGGCCTTTTCGGGTCCAACTGCTCGTCGGGGCGGGCGGTGACCTTGGTGCCGGAGCGGTGGTCCGGAAGCTGGCACGACAATCTGCGGCTGGCGCGCATCGCGGACGAAGCGGGGATCGATTTCATGCTCCCGGTCGCGCGCTGGCGCGGCTATGGCGGCGACACCGACTATCAAGGCGCGACGCTCGAGACCGTGACCTGGGCGACCGGGCTGCTCGCGAACACGCGGCGGATGACCGTCTTCGGCACGGTCCACGCGCCGCTGTTCCATCCCTTGATCGCCGCCAAGGAATTCGTCACCGCCGACCATGTCGGCGAGGGACGGTTCGGCCTCAACCTCGTGTGCGGCTGGAACGAGGGCGAGTTCGACATGTTCGGCGCGACCTTGCGCGACCACGAATCCCGCTATGACTACGCGCAGGAATGGCTCGACGCAGTGAAGCTCGCCTGGTCGAGCGAGCAGGAATTCGACCTCGACGGCACGTATATCCATCTGAAGAACGTGCGCTCGTGGCCCAAGCCCTGGGGCGGCACGCGGCCGGTCATCATGAACGCCGGCGCCTCCGGCACCGGCCAGGCTTTCGCGATCCGCAATTGCGACGCGCTTTTCATGTCGACGCGGCTTGCGACGCTCGAGAGCTACATGGAGAACGTGCGCGGGGTGAAGGATCTGGCGCGCGCCGAAGGGCGCGAGCTGGATTTCTACACGGTGGGCGTCATCACGTGTCGTCCGACGATGCGCGAGGCCGAAGAATACTATCGTCACACCGTCGTCGAGCATGCCGACTGGAACGCGGTCGACAGTATCCTCGCCATGAAGAACATCTCGCCCAAGACGCATCCGATGGATGTCTTCACCCGCATCCGCAACGAATATGCGACCGGCATGGGCGGGCTGCCGCTCGTGGGCGATCCCGATTATCTCGCGCGCGAGCTTTCCATCCTCAGCGAGGCCGGCCTCACCGGCATCGGGGTGTCGTTCGTCAATTTCGCCGACGAGCTTCCCTATTTCTGCGACGAAGTGCTGCCGCGGCTCGAGCGGATGGGCCTGCGAGAAAAACGCTAGGAGGACGCGACATGGACGGCCCCTATGAATTCGGCATGCGCACGCGCAACCGTACGCCGGCGGTCGCGCCCTTTCCGCTGCCGCCGCCGTTGCAGCGCATGCTCGATCTCGGCAAGGCCAATCTCGAGACGCCGTTCAAGGGCCTCACCGCGGACGGCACGGTCGCGCCCGGCCTGTACCGGATCGAGAAAACCGGCCACGCGCTTGCCGATCTGGTCGCGGCGGCGCGCCGCTATCTCGCGGCGCTGACGCCGGCCGAGCGCACCCGCACCTCGTTCACGGTCGACAGCACGGCCTGGCAGGCCTGGTGCAACATCCATCCCTTCATGATGCGCCATGGCCAATGCCTCAAGGATCTGGGCGCCGACGCGCGCGAGGCCGCGTTCGGCCTTCTGCGCGCGAGCCTCAGCGCGGCCGGGTTCCAGAGCGCGCGCGACGTGATGCGCCTCAACGAGACGGTGCTCGAACTCACCGGCCGGCCCGAGGAATATGGCGAGTGGCTCTATTGGATTTCCATCATGGGCGAGCCCTCGGCCACCGAGCCATGGGGCTGGCAGATCGATGGGCATCATCTCATCGTCAACTGCTTCGTGCTCGGCGACCAGATGGTGCTGACGCCCAATTTCATGGGCTCGGAGCCGGTTCATGCCCGCACCGGCAGATATTCCGGCACCCGCGTCTTCGACGCGGAGGAGAGAGACGGGCATCTTTTCATGGGCACGCTCTCGCCCGAGCAGCGCGCCCAGGCGACGATCGGCGACAAGCTGCCCTTCGACGTGATGGCGACCGCATTCCACGACAACGACACGATGCCATACCGGGGTGTCCGCTGGGCCGAGCTCGCGCGCGGTCAGCAGGAGGCGATGGAAAGCCTGATCGGGCTTTACACGGGCCGCATCCGTCCCGGCCATGCCGAGGTGCGCTATGCCGAGGTGAAGCGGCATCTTGAAAGCACGTGGTTTGCCTGGATCGGCGCCTTCGACGAGACGAGCCCGTTCTATTACCGAATCCACAATCCGGTGATCCTGATCGAGTTCGATCACCAGTCCGGCATCGTCTATGACAATGATCATCACGCGCGCAACCACATCCATACCTGCGTGCGCACGCCCAACGGCAATGATTACGGCAAGGACCTGCTGCGGCTTCACTATGCCCGGCACGACCATAGCGACCCGGCCTCGCCGCACCGCCAAGGCAAGGACTGATGCGCCGGACCGGGCTCGCCTCGCGCTAGCCGCCTCCAAGGGTCGAGAAGACACAGAAAGCTTTCCCTATACCGGTGTGTCCTGGCGCCACAATCCGCTCCGGTGGTTCACCATTCGGATTTTTGACGCCATGACGCGACGGTACCTGTTTCTCGCCCTTGTCTTGCTGGCCGCATCCGTTGCCCGCGCGCGCGCCGATGACGTGCCGCGCTGGTCGATCCTCGAAGAGAACGACTCGCTCTACTTCAATTCCGACAAGCATTACACCCAGGGCCTGCGGATATCCCGCCTCGGGCCCGATCTTCAGGCCGATAGCGGCTGGACCGGCTGGTACGATTTCTTCGGCCATGTCCCCACATTGTTCGCGCCGGACGGGACGACGACACGCCGCGTCGCGATCCTGGGCGGGCAAAGCCTGTTCACTCCCAAGAACCTGACCCTCACCGATCCGAGCGCGCATGACCGGCCCTATGGCGGCTGGCTTTATGGCGGCATCAGCCTGTTGCAGGAACACAACCGCAGCAGCCTCGAAAATCTCGAGATCGATGCCGGCGTGGTCGGGCCGATCGCGCTCGGCGAGCAGACCCAGAACACGTTCCACAA
>DATJLY010000522.1:0-6822 GCA_035509095.1 Allostellaceae bacterium
ATCATCGATCGCCGGCCCAACCCAAAGGGCAAGAGCCTCACCAACCGGCAGCGTTTCATCGACCGGGCGCGTGGCGAGGTGCGCGAGGCACTTGCCGACGCGTTGAAGCGGCGCAAGCTCGGCGAGGCGGGCGGCGGCGAGAAGATCGCGATCCCGACCCGCGGCATCACCGAGCCGGTGTTCCGGTCTTCCTCGCGCGGCGGCAAGCGCGAATATGTGGCGCCCGGGAACAAGAAGTTCGTCGCCGGGGACCGCATCGAACGGCCGCAAGGCGGTCAGGGCGGCGGCCGCAGCAGCGCCAGCAACGAGGACAATGGCGAGCAGGACGCGTTCGAGTTCGTTCTGTCGCGCGAAGAATTCCTCGACCTGTTCTTCGAGGATCTGGAGCTCCCGGACCTGATCAAGACGCGGCTCCGGGAAAGCGAGGCGACGCAACTGACGCGCGCCGGCTTCTCCGTTTCGGGCTCGCCGTCGAACCTCAACCTGGTCCGCACCATGCGCAACAGCCTGGCGCGGCGCATCTCGCTGCACCGCCCGCGCGCCGACGAGATCGAGGCGATCGAGCGCCAGGTACAGGCCGCGACCGCGGCCGACGACGCCGAGGGCGCGGCCCAAGGCCTGCACGATCTCGAGACGGCGCAACGCCGCAGCCGCCGGGTCGCCTATATCGATCCGGTCGACGTGCGCTACAACCGGTACGAACGCGTGCCGAAGCCCAATACCCAGGCCGTGATGTTCTGCCTCATGGACGTGTCGGGCTCGATGACCGAAGCGATGAAGGACCTGGCGAAGCGGTTCTTCCTTCTCCTGCACGTGTTCCTCGAGCGCCGCTATAAGCAGGTCAACGTCGTCTTCATCCGCCACACCTCGAACGCGCAGGAAGTGGACGAGGACACGTTCTTCCACAGCCGCGAGACGGGCGGCACCATCGTGTCGACCGCGCTCGAGGAAATGCTCCGCGTCGTGCGCGAGCGCTATAGCCCCGATAATTGGAACATCTACGCGGCCCAGGCTTCGGACGGCGACAACTACACCGAGGACAGCGACCGGTGCAGCACGCTGCTCGGCCAGGAGATCCTGCCGATCACGCAATATTTCGCCTATATCGAGGTCGGCGCCGAGGCGACGTTGCGGCACGGCTTCCCCTCGCCCGCCACCGACCTCTGGCGCACCTATGCCCAGGTCGGCGAACAGCATCAGAATTTCGCGATGCGCAGGGTGGCTGATCCGACGCAGATCTTCCCCGTCTTCCACGAGCTGTTCGCGAAACATCGCGCGGAAGCCTGACATGCCAGACTCCAATTCCCTGGTCGCCAATCCCGTGCTTCTGTTCGAGGGACCCGAGTGGGACTTCGAGAAGCTTCGCCGGGTCCATGCGGCGATCGAGGAGATCGCGATCGGCGAGTTGGGGCTCGACGTCTATCCGAACCAGATCGAGGTGATCACATCGGAGCAGATGCTCGACGCCTATGCCTCGATCGGCTTGCCGCTGATGTACCGGCATTGGAGCTTCGGCAAGCGGTTCGCGCACGAAGAGATGCTGTATCGGCGCGGGCTGCAAGGGCTGGCCTACGAGATCGTCATCAATTCGAGCCCCTGCATCAGCTACATCATGGAAGAAAATTCCATGGCGATGCAGACGCTCGTCATCGCGCACGCGGCCTTTGGCCACAATCATTTCTTCAAGAACAACTTCCTGTTCCGGCAGTGGACCGACGCCACCGGCATTCTCGATTACCTCGCTTTTGCGCGCGACTATGTCACCCACACCGAAGAGCAGGTCGGGACCGAGGCGGTCGAGCGCGTGCTCGACGCCGCTCACGCGCTGATGAATCATGGCGTCCACCGCTATGCGCGGCGGCCGAAGCTCAACCTCGAGGACGAGCGGCGGCGCGAGGAAGAACGGCGGCGCTTCTTCGAGGAAAGCTACGACGACATCTGGCGCACCGCGCAATTGCCGGGCCGGAACACGCCCAAGACGCTCGAGGAGCGCGAGCAGGAACGCGCCGACATGCGGCGCAAGCTCGGGCTGCCCGAGGAGAACATCCTCTATTTCCTGGAAAAGCAGGCGCCCCGGCTGAAGCCTTGGCAACGCGAGCTGTTGCGCATCGCGCGGCACATCTCGCAATATTTCTACCCGCAGAAGCAGACCAAGATGATGAACGAAGGCTGCGCCACCTTCGTCCATTACGAGATCATCCATCGCCTGCACGAGAAGGGCCTCATCGGCGACGGCGCCCTGCTCGAGATCATGCATTCCCATACCAGCGTGATCGCGCAGCCGGATTATGACGATCCCCGCTTCAACGGCTTCAACCCTTATGCGCTGGGCTTCGCCATGATGTGCGACATCAAGCGCATCTGCACCGCGCCCACCGACGAGGATCGCGCCTGGTTCCCGGAATTCGCCGGCAACGGCGACCCTTACGGGACGCTGCGCCACGCCTGGGCGAATTACCGCGACGAAAGCTTCGTGCTGCAATATCTGAGCCCCCATCTCATCCGCGAATTCCGCCTGTTCAAAGTGCTGGACGACGCCGAAGCGGACGCGATGCTCGTCGACGCCATCCATGACGAGCGCGGCTATCGCGAAATCCGGCGCGCCCTCGCGCGCCTTTACGATCTCGCCCGCCACGACCCGGACATCCAGATCCGCGATGTGGACCTTGCCGGCGACCGATGCCTCGTCCTGGCGCACGCCGTCCATAACGGCATCGAGCTCGACGAAAGCAGCACGCGCGCGGTGCTGGAGCAGCTTTCGACATTGTGGGGCTATGGCATCCGGCTCGAGGAACGCGACGCCACGACCGACCGCGTCATCAAGACCCACGAGGTCGCGGCCAAGCGCTCGTGAGGCTCTTTCGCGCTTTGCAGAGACACGTCTCTACTACCACAAGTTGAATATTGCGTCCCTTGGGGCATGTTCTTGTCCCTAATTAGGGAATAATGGCTCGCCGGCTTCCTCACAATTGACCGGATTTGTGGGCTCCCGTAGGTGTTGCAACCAATGCGAATCGAGTTGCAGAGCCGGAGCCGCCTATGGGGATGCGACGCGCGAAAGGCATCGGGGCTCTGCCGGTCGCCCTTGCTTTGACGGTTCTTGCGCCTGTTGCGTCTGCGGCAACGCCGGTCAATTGCAACGCGAACCCGACCACGGCGCTCGGCTCCGCAATCGCCAACGCGACGCCCAACAGCGTGCTGGCGATCTTGGGCATGTGCCAGGAAGACGTCACCATCGCGTCCGCGATCGACTGGGGCATCACGATCACCAACGACACCGGCAACCTGTCCGGCGCGTACGTGTCGTCCGACGGCATCATCGGCCACGTCACGATCGCCGGCCCGGTTCCGGTGGCGATCAACGGCATTGTCCTCGAAGGGACCGCAACCGATACCGGGATCGCCGGCACCGTGCTGCTCGAACGCGGCGCTTCGGTCACGATCACGAATGCGCAGATCGCCTATGGTCAGCGCAATGGCGTCGCGCTTCAGGAATCCTCGACCGCGGAAATCGACAATGTCTCGATCTACAGCAACGGGATCGCGGGCATCGCCAATGCCAGCAACGGGATAAGCGCCGTCGGCGGATCGCACGTCGAGCTCGGCGCCATGAACAGCAACGGCTCGATCAACGCGCCCGCCGGCGTGTCGATATCGCAAAATACCGGAAACGGGCTGTTCGTCGGCGCGGATAGCCGCCTCACCATGTCGAGCGGGGCGGTTTATGGAAATCTGGGGATCCAGATCATGGCGGTTGGTTCGGCGCTGGTGACGCTGGCCGATACGTTCGTGGCGCAATCCTCGGCGCCGCCGGCACCGGCCGCCTATGCGATCGAGGGAATGGGCACCACGACGCTCACTCTTCTCGATGGCACCACGGTCGAAGGAGGCGGCTATGCCGGCGCGGTCCAGGTCGCGAGTTCTTCGGCGCTCATCCTCGTCGGCGTCAGTCTCTCAAACAACCTGTCGAGCGAGCCGACCGTCAATGCGAGCGTCAATTCCAGCATCGACCTGTCGGGTGGAAATCAAATCACCAACAATGCGTCCGGTGGCGTGGCGGCGCAAATCGACCACATGTCCGGACTGTATCAGGCGCTCTATGGCGGCTCGGCCGCGGCGCTTGCCCCCGGTCCCTGGACGGCCACGCCCAACACCGACACCATCACCGGGGCGGGCATTTCGGTGATGGATAGCACGGTCGATCTCGGCGTCGGGCTCTTGGGCGGCAACCAGAGCCTCGTCTGGAACGGCACCGTCACCATGTCCCAAAGCTCGACATTCCGCATGTCGGGCGGCGCGACGATCAACGGAAGCCTTACTCTTGCCCAAGGGTCGAACGGCTATTTCAGCAACGCGAACGGCGGCAGCGGCAACGTGGTGACCGGCGGCGTCACCTGCCCCGGCACGGTTGCCGTCTCGCACGTGGCGGCTCCTGCGAACACGGTCCTTCTGGCGCCCGGCTCTTCGACCAGCGCGGTGACGCTCGGCGCGACGCCGCCTTCCTGCCCTTCGTTCTAGGTCTTCGGCTTGAGCTTCAGCGCCGCGGAATTGATGCAGTAGCGCAGGCCCGTGGGCCCCGGTCCGTCAGGGAAGACGTGCCCCAGATGCGCCTCGCACTTGCTGCACATCACTTCGGTCCGCGTCATGAACAGGCTGCGGTCGGTTTCGGTCTCGACCGCTTCCTTCTCGACGGGCGTCGTGAAGCTCGGCCAGCCGGTGCCGGAGTCGAATTTGGTGTCCGCCGAGAAAAGTTCCTGCCCGCAACAGACGCAGACATAGGTTCCGCGCTGGTGATTGTCCCAATATTCGCCGGTGAAGGCGCGCTCCGTGCCCTTCTCGCGCGTGACGTGATATTGCTCGGGCGTGAGTTGGGACCGCCACTCGGCGTCGGATTTCTCGATCTTGTCGGCCATGGTCATCACTCCTCGACGCCAAGATAGGGAGCCGCCGGCGGCGTGACAACCACGCGCGCCGCCCGCTATAGCCCGCGCGACGCACGCCTTGGAGACGGCTTGACCGACCGCCAGGACATCCGCCGCTATCGCGCCAATCTGCAAAGCGAGGTCGACAGCGCCGCCCTTTACCACGCCTTGTCGGAAGCGGAACCCAATCCGCCGCTGAAGCTCGTCTATGCGCGGCTCGCCGCGGTCGAGGAAGCGCATGCCCAGTTCTGGCGCAACCGGCTTGCCCGGCTTGGCGTGCACGACGCGGACGGGACCGCCGGCTGGCGCACGCGCGGGCTTGCCTGGATCGCGCGCCGGTTCGGTCCGCATATCGTGCTGCCCATGGTGCAGACTCTCGAGCGCGAGGGCATGACCGACTATGACGCGCAGCACGAGGCGGTCGATGCCGGGATGCCCGCGGCCGAGCGTTCGCACGCGCGCATCATCGGCGCGGTTTCCCGCCCCGTGTCGCAGGGCATTTCCGGGGGCACGCTCGCGAGCCTCGAGGGACGGCATCGCTCGCTCGGCGGCAACGCCTTGCGGGCCGCGGTGCTCGGCGCCAATGACGGGCTCGTCTCGAATCTGAGCCTGGTGATGGGGGTGGCGGGCGCCGCGCTTCAGCCGCGGGCGATCCTCGTGACGGGGCTCGCCGGCCTTCTAGCCGGCGCCTGCTCGATGGCGATGGGGGAATGGCTTTCCGTCAACAGCGCGCGCGAGCTGGCGCAGAGCCAGATCGACGTCGAGGCGGACGAGCTGCGCGAGAGCCCCGAGGAAGAGAAACAGGAACTGATCCTGATCTATCAGGCCAAAGGCATCGACGAGGCGCAGGCAAAGCTGCTTGCCGACCGCATCATCGCCAACCAGGACACGGCGCTCGACACGCTGACGCGGGAGGAGCTCGGCATCGATCCGAAGGATCTCGGCGGGTCGGCCTGGGTCGCGGGCGGAACGTCGTTCCTGTTGTTCGCTCTGGGCGCGATCGTCCCGGTGCTGCCGTTCTTCTTCGCCGCCGGTTGGCCCGCGATCGTGGCGAGCCTGGGCGTGAGCGCGCTGGTGATGTTCGCGATCGGCGCCGGTACGACCCTCTTCACCGGCCGCGGCGCGCTCTTTTCCGGGACGCGGCAGCTTGCGATCGGGCTTGGCGCCGCTGCAATCACGTTCGGCCTCGGCAGGCTGATCGGCACCGCGATCGGCGGCTGAGGGCCCTTATCGCCCCAGCTGCGCCGGCCCGCCGGTGCAATTGCGCCCGCCGGCCGAGGCGCAGGCCTGCTCCTGGTCCCATTCGTAGAAATCGAACAGGAACTGGGACAAGAGCACAGCCGCGGCGACCGCGGCGATCACGAGGAGGATCTGCTTCAAGCGGGGCGGACTATGCACACCCGAGCATGGGACCCGCAAGAGGGCCGCTCGTCTATTGTTCGTTAACGCTCTGCCACTAGGGTTTGCAGGCGATCCCTCAATTTCCCGAAGCCATGCCCGACGTGAATTCAGCGAGACGGTTCGAGGTTGCGCTTCGGCGCGGCGAACGATGGGTCATCGACTGCCTCGCCTTCACCGAGGCCGAGGCGCAAACCCGCGCCGACGAGCTCTACGCCGATGACAGCGTCGACGCGGTGCGTGTCGTGCGCGGCCGGTTCGGCCGCGACGGCACCTCGTTCGAGACCGTGATCTACGAGCAGGCGCGGCGGGGCAAACGCAAGGCGCCGCCGGTGCGGATCGCCCAAAGCCCGTCGCATGACGCGTGGTGCGAGACGCTCGACGACCTTTACGGATCGCCGAGCCGACGCGCGATCGCGCGCGTGCTGCGCAATTTCCTCGATCGCCATGCCATCACGCCGACGGAGCTTTTGCATTACCACCGCTATATCCGCCTGCTCGA